>NZ_CAUQKJ010000001.1:300000-378384 GCF_963518785.1 uncultured Campylobacter sp. | reverse complement strand
AGCGGCACGATCGCCGCGGTGGTGCCGATGCTCGCGCCGACAAGAAGCTTCGTAAGCGGGAAGAGCACGATCAGCAAAATTATAAACGGAAAGCTTCGCAGCGTGTTTATCGCGACGTCCAGCACGGCGTAGACGATGCGGTTTTCGCAAAGCCCGCCGCGACGCGTAAGGATAAGCACTATCGCAAGCACGAGCCCCAAAATAAACGCCAAAGCGGTGCTTACGAAGGTCATATACAGCGTCTCCAGCGTCGCGTTTAGCAGCAGCTTCGGAATCACTCCGCTAAAAAAATTTTGTATCCACTCTATCATCTTTGTCCTTTCATTTTGCGCCCGTTTACGCTATATCGAGCTTTTGCGTCGCTTTAAAAAATTTTTGAAATTTTAAAATTTCGCTGCAGCAAATTTTTCGCCTTAAAATTTTAACCCTCGCGAAGCGGTAAATTTTATAAAATTTTACCGCTTAGAGCCCGTAAATTTAGACGAAATTCTATCTAAATTTAACGCGCAGTCCTTAAAATCAGAGTGCAAAATTTTAAAATTTCAAATCCGCGCGAAATTCCGCCCCGCGCCCTCAAAAAATTTCAAATTTCTTAAATAGTTCGGGCTCATCCTGCACGATGCCGCGCTCTATGAGGCTTGCCACGACTTCTCGGCTGCAAAGCGTCTCCTGCGGCCACCGGCGCGTATAGCCCTCCAACTCGTGCTTGCTCGTAGCGTCAATACAGATGCGATCGTCCTGCGCCACAAACACGTCGCGCAGCGCATCGATGCTATTTACAATACGCCAAACGCTCATATAAAGGTTGCTCGCGTCGTTTCTCGCATCTGTAAAAATCAAAATTTTAAAATGCTCGCTAAATTTCAAAATCCGCCGCCAGCTCCGCTCTACGAGCTCTTTTTTGTCTATGTTTATCAGCACGAGCGGGTTTTTCGTATCGCAAAAGTGCTGCTTAAGCGCCAAAATAGCGGGCTCGCCGCTTTGAAATTTCGCTAGCAGCTCCTCATCGCTTAAAATTTGCGGCGCCTGCGAGCTTAGATCAGTCGTCGCATCGATGCCGAGCTTGCCGCCGAAGCAGGAGTTCGGGCTTGCGTGATCGAGCTGATCGCACACACCCTCGCTAAAAACGAGGCTGCGCGCGCCTATGCGGTTTAGGACGTATTTCGTAAGCGCCTCGTACTCATCTAAGCTCGGCGCATCCTGCGGCACGAAAACGGCGTGTTTTACGAAGCTCATCTGCCCCACGCCCCAAAATGCGTGCATGATCTGTTTGGCGGCAGCGGGGTAGCGCACGGCGATCTTAGCCAAAATCAGATTGTGAAATACGCCGTTTTCGGGCATTTTATAATCGATCAGATCGGGCGCGCTCGTGCGAAACAGCGGCAAAAAGATCCGCTCGGTCGCGTACCCCATAAATTTATCCTCAAGCGGCGGCTTACCCACGACGGTGGCGTGAAATACGGGCGCGCGCTTGTGCGTGATCGCGCTAACCTCCATCACCGGAAAGGGCTCTACCGGCGTGTAATATCCCGTGTGATCGCCGAAAGGCCCCTCCGGCTCGCTTACGGCGGGATCTACGAAGCCCTCGATCACGTAGTCCGCATCTGCGGGAACGTAAATTTCATTCGTAAGCGATTTTACGAGACGAGCGGGGCTGCGGCGGATGAAGCCGTAAAGCAGTAGTTCAAAAATCCCCTTCGGCAGCGGCGCCTGACCGCACCAGATATAGAGCGGATCGCCGCCGATCGCCACGGATACGGGCATCTTGCGCCCCGCTTTGCGGTATTCGTCGAAAAAGCCCGCGCCGTCTTTGTGTATCTGCCAGTGCATCCCCAAGCGATCGCGCCCATAAATTTGCAGGCGGTACATGCCGAGATTTTGCGTTTGCGAGTTCAGATCCTTCGTATAAACCTGCCCCATCGTGATAAACGCGCCGCCGTCACCCTCCCAGGTCTTAAGCACAGGAAGCTCGCCCAAATCGATATCAGCGCCCAGATGCGCGACCTGCTGACACTCGCCGCGACCGCTAAGGCGCTTTACAAAAATTTTACGCAGCGAGATTAAGTGCGCTAAAAAATCAAGCTTTTCGCTGAAGTTTTGCGGACGCTTCGGCTTTAGCAGGCTTTCAATCTCGGCGGCGATCTCGTCAGGTTCGCGGCCGAGGATTAAATTTAACGCAGAAGATGAGCCGAAAATATTGCTTAGCACCGGCGGCATCTGTTTGCCCTGCGCGTTTCGCACGTTCGTAAAAAGCAGCGCCTGCGAGCGCTCTTTCTTAACCTCGATGTAGCTTGCGTGCGCGATCTCAAGCTCGGTGCTAATCTGCTCCTTTACCTCGCGCAATAGCCCGTTTTCGTAAAGCCTCTTTATCCAAAAATTTCCGTTTAAAATTTCATCAAAGCTCTGCATCCGCTGCCTTTAAAAAAATAGATTTTTTTCTTGCGGTTTTTGGTTTAGAAGCTGCAAGATCGCGCTCTTCTCTGCAAAAACCAGCGCGTAATGAAACTCGGGCAGGCTCTTTAGCGCGCTTAGCTTATTGAAGCGAAAGTCGATCTTAGTGCCGTCCAAGCGATCTTCCCAGCTGGCGCAGACGATAATTTTTTCGCGGAATTTCGCCCGCAAAAAATCCGCCTCACGCGCAAAAAGCTCAGGATCGCTTTCGGCGATAAAGGCGCGGTAGCTGCCGCCAAGCGAGCTAACGTTAAAAAACCTATCCACAAAAATCGGCTCGAAATGTCCGAATGCGCTTAAGCTTTGAAATTTAAAGGATATGTTTTTGCGCGAGAGATACTCGATCACGCCGCATAGCTCTGGCAAAAACAGCTGCGGAAAGATTAAGTTTGAATAATAAAGCCCGCCGAAAACGAAGCTGCTGTAAAATATCGAGCCGCCGTAAAGCAGCCTAAAATCGGCGCTCGCAGGGATCGTGACAGGCGAGATACCGAGGCTTTGCAAAAGATCGCCGTCGGTAGTGAAGTAGGTATTTTTCTCTTTGGCATTCAGCAGGCTGATGAAAAGCTCGCCCTTGCTGCGCGGCGCAAACATCAAATTTTTCGGCACGCTCGTGTAGCGCAGGATCTCGCTTTGCACCTCGTTTATCAGCACGAAGCCGTGCCGCCACGTCTCGCCCAGAAATTTTATCAGCCGCACTAGCGCCGAGCATAAATTTTCGACCTTGATAAAGGCAATCTCGTCGTTAAGCGGCTTGAAATTGTTATCGAAAATGATCGCGTACGCGCCGTTATCGATCGCGGTGCGCACGTCGCGCTCGTTTGCGCCGAGCGCTATGAAAGCGCCCTTTTTCGCGACCTTTGCAGGCTCGATCGCAAAGCTCTCGACTGCGGAGATCGCGGGATTATTTAGCATCGTTCCGTTTACGATACGGGTTAAATTTAATAAATTTACCATTACGACTTCCCTGCGGCGGAGCTTTTGGCGGACGCGCTCTTTGCGGAGCGACGCGGCTGCTTTGCGGTATATGCAGAGGTTGCGCCGGATGCGGCGGTGTCTTTTGCGACGATTACAACAGCAGGCGCAGAAGTATTTTTTGCGATGCGGCGAGATTTTGCGTTCTGAGATGCGCTTTTAGCCGGTATCGCTTTTGCACTTGGCGCGGAAATTTTATTTTGTGCGGAGCTTTTTACGGATGCAGATTTGGCTAAGGACGGTGATTTTGTGACAGATATAGAAGCCGCGCCTGCTGCGACACTTTTAGCGGTCAATGCGGATTTTGCGCTAGGTGCGGATTTTTTAGCGGGCGCACTTTTTGTCGCTGCATTTTTTTTAGCAGGCGCGTTTTTGGAAAGCGAGGCGTCCTTTTTAATGCTCGCGCTAGAAACGCTTGCCGTGCGCTTTCTGCGCAACGCGGCGCTTACATTAAAGCTCTCGCCATCCGCGCTCGCATATTTTTTCGTGCGCTCGTCCGTAAATTTATCGGTGCGTGAAAATGAGCGCACAATCGCGCGCGCGCCGAGCTTTGCACATTTTAAAGCGGCAGACTTCGATAACTCGCAAATGCCAAACGTTAAAATTTTACGCGCCGCAAATTTTAAAGCAACCCCCGCGCCGAGCTTCAGCGCCAAAGGCGTGGCGCATACAAGCCCGCCCGCGCCGATCTTTACAGCAAAACCGCAGCTGCGACAAAGCTTTAAAATTTTATCCGAAGCGCTACTTTTTTGCGCACAGAGCCCAGCCGCGCCGTAGATAGCGAGCTTCGAAGCCTTGCGCGCTAAAGCCCTCATCGCTAACCTACGATCGCGCCGTTTTTTACGGGCGCGAGGGTGCTAAGCAGTGTAAGGCTGCCGTCCTCGGCGCTTAAAATCATACCCTCGCTGCTATGTTTAAAAATTTTAGCGGGTTTTAAATTTGCCAGCACGCAGATCTGCTTGCCGACAAGTGCGGCGGGATCGTAAAATTTTGCGATACCGCTGATGATTTGGCGCGGCTTCTCCTCCCCTAGATCGATCATAAATCGCAACAACTTCTCGCTGCCCTCAATGTTTTCGCACTCCAAAATCGTGCCGACTTTTATAACGCACTTTTTAAAATCATCGATTTTGATCTGCGCTTCAGATGCCGCGCCTTGGAGTTCTTGCGCCGTAGCGCCTGAGCCGGAAGCGTTTGCGTTTAAGTTTAGCGCACTTTTTACCGCGGCATCCGTACCGGAACAGCTTGTAGAATTTGCAGTGCCATCCAGCTTGTCATAGTCTGCTTTAGGCATTAGCTCGTGATCGATCTTGGTAAAAAGCGGCTCGCACGGCTTGGCCTTAAAATCTAAAATTTCGCCGCGAAGCACCAGCTTTTCATAAAGCGGAGTGGTTATTTCAAAGCCGAGCGTCTCCGCGATCTGCGCCGCCGTCTGCGGCATCGCGGGGCTTAGCAGCACCGTAGCGCCCGCCAAAATATTTGCAACCAATGCGACGAGAGCCAGTGCCTTAGCCTGCTCGCCGTTTTTCATCAAATTCCACGGCTCATATTTTGCAATCGAAGCGTTCGCAAGAGCAAGCGCCCTCCAAAGCTCCTCTAAATATCTATTGGTGGCGACCTCCTCAAGCGCGCTAAGTGCTGCGCTCAGATGGGAGTTCGCCTCCTCGATCTCGGCGGTGAAAAATTTCATCACGTCTTTGGAATTTATGACGTAGTCCGAGTATTTCGCGCTCATGCCGACGATGCGGCTGAGCAGATTTCCAAGCTCGTTGGCAAGCTCGGAATTTACGCGGTTGATGATCGCTTTTTGCGAAAAATCGCCGTCTTGGCCGAACGGCACCTCTCGCAGCAAGAAATACCTAAACTGCTCTAGCCCGTAGGCGTTTGCGACCTCGCGCGGATCCACTACGTTGCCAAGGCTCTTGCTCATCTTTTTGCCGTCGCGCGTCCACCAGCCGTGAGCTGCGATGCTGCGTGGCATATTTAGTCCCAGGCTCATCAAAAACGCAGGCCAATAAACGGCGTGAAAGCGCAAAATGTCCTTGCCTACGATATGCAGCGCGTCGCCCCAATACTCCATCCGCTCGCCGCCCGCACAAAATCCGAGCGAGCTAAGATAATCCATCAGCGCGTCCAGCCAGACGTAAATCACGTGCTTCGAATCGTTCAGCTCGGGCGGAATTTTAATACCCCAATCAAAGCCCGTTCGTGTGATCGAAAGATCCTTCAGTCCGCTTTTTACGAAGCTTATTACCTCATTTTTTTTGCCTAGGGGAAGGATGCACTTTTCATCCTCGTACCATTTTAAAAGCCGCTCTGCGTAGGCGCTAAGCCTGAAAAAATAGCTCTCCTCTTTTAAAATTTTAGTCTTTTTGCCGCAGTCGGGGCAATACTCGCCGTCGATTAGCTGAGCGGAAGGGAAAAAACTCTCGCAGCTTACACAGTAGTTGCCCTCGTATTCGCCCTTATAAATGTCGCCCTTTTCATACATCTTGCGAAATACGTTTTGCACCGCCGCCTCATGCGCGGCATCGGTAGTGCGCGAAAACATATCGTAGCTGATGTCAAACTCGTCCCACAGGTCTTTAAATTTAGCGCTTACGTCATCTGCGTATTGCTTCGGGCTTTGGCCGTGCTTGGCTGCGGCCTCCTCGATCTTTTGGCCGTGCTCGTCGGTGCCCGTTTTAAAAAAGACTTCGTGCCCTTGCAGGCGGTAAAATCTAGCCATCGTATCGGCGATGATCGTCGTGTATGCGTGACCGATATGCGGGACGTCGTTTACGTAATAAATCGGCGTCATTATGTATTTTTTCATTATTCTCCTTAAATGCTTTAAATTATTTACTGCGCCGCGTTACCCGTATTTGATTTCAGCGTATAACTTACGTATCCCGTCTCGGGCTGAATACTTATATAGGCATGCTCTTTAGCATCATTGGTAAGCGTGATTATGCATGGATTTTGGCCCACAAAAAGCCTATCATATGGCACATTAGAGTTCGCTAACTGCCCCATTGGGCGACCATAAGAATCAAAGGAGATGGTGTGATTGTTTCCATTACCGCAATTAGTAAATTCTATATTGCTTATATTATATGTTGCTTCTAAATTTAGCTTTTTATTCATTCTTGCACCATCAGTATTGGCAGGTTGCCTAGCAAAGCCCGAAGTAAGCAGTTTGTTAGGATTCTGCGGATCAGCTGCCATAGAATTTAGGCTATTTGGTTGTCCGTTTGAACCCGGGAAAGCTCCGTTATCCCAATATATATTATATCGCCATCCTGCTGCAGAGCCCGGTGCTCCTTGATCAGTAAATTGAATCCTCCAAAATCTCTTAAACCAATTAGGATCGTCAGGATCGAATTTATTATCGTTCATCGCAAGCTGCTGCGTGTAACGAATATGAGCAGCGACTTGATCCGCCGCCTCCACAAGGCTATTTCGATTGATTTGAGGCACTGCCACCGCCGCTAGAATTCCAACCACCACGATGATGAAAATCAGCTCTATCATAGTAAATGCTTTTTTCATAATTTTTACCTTTCATAAAAATTTTGTTTATATTTTAACATAAAATTTAGCAATTCGCACGCCTCGCTTGTAAATATCTATATTTTGTATCGAATTTTTATGATCCGAGACATATTCCGGCTCACCCGCATAGATAAAAGCGCTATCCCCGCTAGGCAGTCCGTAAAATTTCAGGCGCAGGCAGAGCCTCTCGTCCTCGCAGCTTACGCTTTTTACTCCACGATTTTTTAGCTCACTTGCCAGCTGCCTAGCTACGTCAAATTTATAGATAAAATGCCGCTGCGGTTTGTTTGCGAACATCGCCTCATACATCACATCGCTAAAAATCACTGCAAAATAGCTCACCGCTAAGCTTACCAGCGTCACGCCCACGGCGATCTTGTGAAAGGTGCGAAATTTAGGCAATCTAACGCGGTATGAGTTAAAAAGCACGCGGATAATCAAAGGCGTAGCGATAACGCAATACGGCAGCATCATCTCAAGCGCCACGCGCTGTCTTAGCGAAAAAAGCATCGTCAGACAAAGCGCGCTCGTGGCTATGAACCACAGCAGGCTTTTTTCCTCTTTGATCCAAATTCTATAGATCGTGTAGATGAAAAATAAAAACACTAAAGGCGAAAACGCGCCCGCAAAAACGCCCACGGTGTCTAAAAAATACCCCTTCGGCTTGCCCTCGGAGCTTACGTCGTAAAAGATCACGCTGAAGCTAAATAGCGCTATGCAAAGTAGCAAAAGCTCCTTTTTGCGCGTATAAAGCGCCCAAATTCCAAAGCCGACGTATAGCATAAAAAACGCTTTATCGATCAGGGCGCAAACGGACAGAAGCACGAAAAGAGCGATATTGTATTCGCTCTTTGCAAAATAGATCGCCAGCAGCGTGAAAAAAACGATGATGCCTGCGGGATTTAGCAAGATCGCGCTACTCATCGACGCAGGAAGCGCCATAAATAGCGCCGTAGCGACCACCCTATCGAAGCGGCGCTTTAGAATAAATTTTGAAATTTTGTAGATCATCGCGGCATTTGCGAAGTGGATCAAAATAAACGGTATGCGCAGGGCGTAGTCGTTGCGCCCGAAAATTTCGCAGCTTAAATTTGCGATTAGCGAAACGAGGGATTTTTTCTCGTAAAAAATTTCGGCTTCGTAGTAGCTGATGCTTAAATTTGAGATCGCATAAAGCAAAAATATGCCTTGAAACAGGCACATTATAGAGATCACGAAAATTTCGTTTTGATAAAGCTTCTTCACTCTCATCCTTGCTATGGGCGCTTTAAATTTACGACTAAATTCTATGGCCAAAATTTTATAAAATTTGAGCTGCCGAATCCTTTAAAATTTAGCCGCTAAATTTAACCGCGCGCCGCTTCATTCCTCTATCGTATAATTTTCCCAAAAGAAATTTATCCACTCATCCGTCTTTGAAATTTTAAAATCGGGCTGGATAAGCGCCTTGGGTTTGTAAAAAATCACCGCGGTTTTAAGCTCTATTTGCGGGAATTTCTCCAGCAGCACGCGCTTGATCTCGACCATGCTGTCACCGCTGTCGATGATATCGTCCACCAGCAGCACGCGCTTGTACAGCTCCAGATCGGGCACGTTGAAAACGTCGATGGTGTCGAGCTTTTTGGTGTCCGCGTAGTGGATGGAATTTATCGAAAATATCGTTCGCATATCAAGCGCATTGGCTAGCGCGTGACCGAATGTGAGCCCGCCTCTAGCGATCGCCACGATTGCATCGGGCATAAATTCGTCCCTAACCTGCTTTGCTATAACTCTTGCGTCGCGATCCATCTCGTCAAAACTATAAAATCTCATATCTTTCCTTAAAATTTAATGCATCAAAAATACTAAAACGCTGATAAATCCAAGCGTCAAAACGCCGAAATTTAAATCTTTTATCCTGCGCTGAGCGAGTCTAACTACGATATAAGCGATAAAGCCGAAGCTTAAGCCGTTGGTGATCGAATAGGTAAAAGGCATCAAAAATACTATAAAAAACGCAGGGATTAAAATTCCAGCGTCGCTATAATCGATTTTACCAAGCTCGCTAAACATCAAAACCCCGACCATTACGAGGATAGGATAGATCGCATTTGCGGGGATCGCCTTAAATAGCGGCAACATAAACAGCGTCAGCACGAAAAATATAGCGCAAAATACCGCGGTAAGCCCCGTGCGGCCGCCCGCTTCCACGCCGCTGGCGCTTTCGGCAAATGCAGTGACCGTGCTCGTGCCGATAACAGCACCTGCAACGCTTCCTATCGCATCGGAAGTTAAATTTCTAGATAGTTTTTTCATGCCGTCCTTGCTATTCTCTCCAAAAAGCCCCGCGCGGTTTCCTACGCCGGTTAGAGTGCCGATGCTATCGAATAGATGCGTGACGAAAAATGTGATTATAAAAGGCACGAACGCAAGCTTTAGCGCTCCGGGGATATCTAGCTTAGCAAATATCGGCGTTATGCCGCTTGGCGCACTTACTATGCCATGAAGTGCAGGCGAAATTCCAGCCACCCACGCCACGCAAGAGGTGATCAAAATGCTTAAGATAAACGCCGCCTTGATTCTAAGCACGAAAAGCACAAGCACGACCGCTAAGCCTAAAATTCCAAGCAAAACATTTAGATCTTTTAAATTTCCTAAAGTTACTAACGTTGCTTGACTAGGCGCGATGACGCCCATCTGTTTAAGTCCGATGAAGCAGATGAAAGCCCCGATACCCGCACTTATTGCGCGACGCAGATCAAGTGGGATAGATTTGATAACCCAAACGCGAAAATTGGTAAACGAAAGTACGGTAAAAAGCGCCCCGCTTATTGCTACGATGCCAAGTGCGCTCTGCCACGGCATCTTCGCATCCACGCACAACGCAAAGGTAAAATACGCATTTAGCCCCATGCCGACACTAAGCGCAACGGGGGTATTTGCAAAGAGCCCATTAAATAGCGTTGCGATTATCGTAATAAGCGCGGTTGCCGTAACCAGCGCATCAAACGGCATACCTGCGATGCTCATAATATTTGCATTCACGGGCACAATGTAAATCATCGCCAAAAACGTAGTAAGCCCTGCGATAAGCTCCTGTTTTACCGACGTTTTTGCCGCGGCGAGATGAAAGAATTTCTCCACTTGCTCCTCCTTTAGAATTTATTCGTAAATTTCGATCTGATTATACAAGCTGTCGCGCTCTACGGGTACAAAGCCCGCAGTGCCGATCATATCGATAAAATCGCGCTTGCTCTGCCCTTTTTTGCTGCCGGCGCCGGCGCTGCTTTGAATGCTTTCGTTCTCGATCGTGCCGTCAAGATCGTCCGCGCCGAAATCCTGCGCTACAAGGGCTAAGCTTAGCGTCGAGGTCGCCCAATACGCCTTGATATGCGCGACGTTGTCGAGCAAAATTCTACTAATCGCGATCGTTTTTAAAATTTCGACCGAGCCCAAAAAGCCCTTCACGTCCAGGTAGTTGTTCTCGCGCTGATACACGAGCGGGATGAAGGCGTTGAAGCCGCCGCCGTTAGCGCGAGAGAGGCTCTCATCTTGCAGCGCACGGATGCGCAAGATGTGATCGATGCGGTGAGCGCGGCTTTCGATATGTCCAAAGAGCATCGTGGCGTTGCTCTGACGCCCGCGCGCATGCCACAGCGAGTGGATACGTAGCCACTGCTCGCTTGAGACCTTGCCTTTGCAAATTTTATCGCGCACGTCCTCGTCAAAAATTTCAGCGCCGCCGCCGGGCATCGAATCCACGCCGCTTTGCATCATCAGCTCTATCGTCTCTTCGTAGCTCATCTTCCACTTTCGCCGCCAGTAATCGATCTCCGCCGCGGTCATCGCCTTGATATGCAGAAGCGGATATTTTTGCTTTATCGCTTTAAAAATTCCCAAATATTGCTGCGGCGTAACGAACGGATTGTGCGAGCTTACGATATGAATCTCCTTCGTGCCGCGCGCTACCGTCTCGTCCACGATACGCATGATCTCATCATCGCTCATCGTGTAAGCCCCGTCGTTCTTACGGTGCGCCGAAAATGCGCAAAATTTACAGGTATCTGCGCATAAATTAGAAGGATTGATATGACGATTTGCGTTGAAATAGACGTTTTTGCCGTTTTTTTCTTTGCGAATAGCAAAGGCGAATTTACCCAGATCGAAAAGGTCCAAATCCCATAATTTCACGCCGTCTTCGTAATTTAATCTCTCGCCGCTTTGTAGTTTTTCTAAAATTTCCATCGATTTCCCAAGCCAAATTTTGTGCTAATTATATAATTTTTTGCTTACAAAACGGATAAGCGGACTAAATTTAGAGCCGAATTTCGTTAATTTAAAATAGCGTAGTAAAATGGGCGCTAAATTTTAAACAAGGAAAGCAAAATGTGTGGAATCGTAGGCTACATCGGAAATGAAGAGAAGAAAAAAATCATAATAAACGGACTGAAAGAACTCGAGTATCGCGGATACGATAGCGCTGGGCTTGCCATGATGGACAAGAGTGCGAATATAAAGTATTTCAAAGCGGTCGGCAAGCTAAATAATCTCGAAGAAAAGATGAAAGATTTCACTTCGCAAGGCTTTGGCGTTGCGATCGGACATACTCGTTGGGCGACGCACGGAAAGCCCACCGAGCTTAACGCGCATCCGCATTTTGGAGATTTTAGCTTCGTCGTGCATAACGGCATCATCGAAAACTACATCGAGCTAAAGGACGAGCTCGAAGCGGACGGCGTGAAATTTTTAAGCCAGACCGATACCGAAGTGATCGTACATCTTTTTGAAAAAAATTTCAAGACTAGCAACGATGCATTTAAGGCATATGAAGCTACAATTAAACGACTAAAAGGCGCATACGCTACGCTTTTGATCACGAAGGCAGCACCCGGCGAAATTTTCTTTGCTAAAAATGCAGCTCCGCTCATCGTCGCAAAAAACGATAAAAACGAAATTTTCTTTAGCTCCTCAGACGCTCCACTCATCGGGCTTGCAAATACGGCCGCGTATCTGGACGATCAAATTTACGGCGTTGCCAAGCTTGGACAAATAGACATTTTTAAAAACTCTAAACCGCATAATTGCGCCTTTAGTGAGCTTCCGAAAGATAAAGGCTATGCGCAAAAAGAGGGCTTTAGATTTTTTATGGAAAAAGAAATTTACGAGCAAGCGCAAGTCGTAACCGAAGCGATGATGGGGCGCGTGATCAAGGGCGGCAAGATAAAATTTGACGAGCTTGACGAGACGCTGTTTGAGGGCATCGACGAGGTTGTACTATGCGCCTGCGGCACAAGCTATCACGCCGCGCTCGTAAGCTCGTATCTTTTCGAGCGCATCGCTAAAATCCGCACAAAAGTAGAAGTTGCCAGCGAATTCCGCTACAAAGAACCATTTTTAAACAAGAATTCCTTATTTATCGTGATCTCGCAAAGTGGCGAGACCGCCGATACCCTAGAGGCGCTGCATATCGCTAAAAAAGCCGGTCTTAGGACGCTTGCGATCTGCAACGTCGATAACAGCTCGATCGTGCGCATGGCAGGCAGCGTTATCCTCACCCGCGCAGGCATCGAAAAGGGCGTAGCCTCTACGAAAGCTTTTGCGACGCAGGTTATGGTGCTATGGATGTTTGTGGTGTATCTTGCAAATCTGCGCGAAGTCATCTCGGCGCGCACAAATTCCGCTGAAATTTCAGCGATGCTTCATATCCCGCAAATTTTAAAGATTAAGGACGGCTTGCAGGATAAAATTTACCGCATGAGTAAACACTATCTGCACGGACACGGCTTTTTCTTTATCGGGCGCGATATTTTCTATCCGCTCGCTCTTGAGGGCGCGCTCAAGCTCAAAGAGATCTCATATCTGCACGCCGAGGGCTATCCGAGCGGCGAGATGAAGCACGGGCCGATCGCACTTGCCGATTCTAATCTCTTTACAGTTGCGCTGATGCCAAAGCATTTGCTCTACGAAAAAACGAAAAGCAATGTCGAAGAGCTTGCTGCGCGCGATGCGTATATTTTAGCTATCAGTCCCGAAGAGCCCGAGATCGCGGATGATTTTATCAAAACGAGCGAGCAAAGCCACGCGATGAGCGAGTTTTTTGAGATGATGATAATTTTACAAATTCTAGCTCTTGAAATCTCCGTCAGACTTGGCAACGACGTAGATATGCCGCGAAATTTAGCTAAAAGCGTCACCGTAGAATAATCGTTTTTTAAGTTCATTTTGACTAATATTTCTCATTAAAAAATCGGGGAATATTAGTATATGAGACTTATCGGATTTATTAGAGGTGAAAATGTCATAGTCGCCACGGGCGGGGTCGAGTATAGCTACGAAATGCTGGGCGAGCGCGATCCTAGCCTAACCGACGGCGATGAGGTAAGCTTCGACACGCTAGCATCCAGCGCGATAAATATAAAGCGCGTCGAGGGCTCTAAATCCAAAGATCGCGTAACGCAAAAAGTAACCCCACAGCCAAAAGAATCTGCAAAGCAAAACAATGAAATTTTTGGCGATAAGAATTCTGCAGAAAATAATATATCCGAAACGCCTTCCTTTCAAAGCTCTACCGAAAATATTGCAAACGATATATCTGCCGTAAAAGAAACGAAGGTCGCAAAAAAATTTAATAAATCTAAATTTAACCGCAAAGCCAAGCCTACGAGTGCAAAAAAACCGAAATTCTTTGGATTTGAGTTCGTCCAAACAGACGATCTGCGCACTACGCAAAGCGTCGAGAGTAAAATTTATACTTCATCTATCCGCAGGGAAGGGCTTAAATCCATAATCCTGCCCATAGCGCCGATAGTCCTTATTTTGATATTCCGCTCGCAAATCGCAAGCATATTTCTATCTTTTTCACAGATCGAAGCTTACGTTAATCAAGACACGGTTTATATGGTAATGGATCTGCTGATTTTCCTTAGTTTTGCACTATTTTATCTGTTGCCGCTTAACCGCGCGATAAACCTACTCTCCATAGCGACGCACGATCAATACCCGATGCGTCAAATTGCGAACTACAACGTCTTTATCATCCTGTGCGTCATCTCTACGATCCTGCAGGATAAGAGCCTGGGGCTAGATGAGTTCGAGCAGTTTTTCATCTGCGGCGTGATCGGACTTGGGCTCATTTCGTTTTATTATAAGTTCAAGGCGTTTGCGTTTATGTTTTTCAAAACTGCAGGCTCAATCCTATTTGCTCCCGCACTGCTTGTGGAGCTCGCGGCTATTATTTTCATCGGCATCGGCGACCGCTATACTGGCGCGTCGATGAAATTTATGGAGCTTACAGGGCTATTTTTTGCGAGCACGGCGTGGAGATACATCATAATTTTTATCGTTATGTCGCCGCTTTATTTCCTTGGATTTTGTATGCTAAGGCGGATTAAAAAATAATTTTACAAAATTTTACCGCAGATTTAGTTACGATGAAATTCTACTATGATAGAATTCTGCTCAAAATTTCATTGCAAAATTTAGCACGAAGGCAGAATTTAGCGGAAATTTGAACTTTATCAAAGTAAAATTCTACCGCATTGAAATTTTATCGCAATAAAATTCCGCAATTGTAGGCGCAGATCGCACGCCCTAAAGCAATATATGTCTTTTATACGCGTTAATGCACGCTTAAAAAAAATACACCAATACTGCGAATTTCGATGCAATGTTCTCTTTTATTTGATAAAAGCCATAGTAATTTTACATCGCGTCTGTAAAATCCTACCACTAAATTCCATCTTTAAATCTCGCGCGCTCAGCATATATCGACGCAGAATTTTATCCACGGATTAAGCGCAAAGCTTCAAAACTAAATTTTATCTCATATTCTACGGCGAAATTTCAAGACATAGCTCTATCATAATAAAATTTTACCGAAATAAAATTCTAATCGATACGAAAGCCTAAGCGCGAAATTTAAAGCTACAAGCTCCACGCTCCGCAACTCTTAAAATTTCACTACCCAAATTTTGTCGCGTTTAAATTTAGCCGTCCGCACGTCGTATTAAAATTCCGCCCCGTCGCCGCGGCTAAATTTAACTATCGCGCTAAATTCCGCGTCTTCGCCCGCCGAAATTAATCTCGCGCTATGTTTCGTGCGGCGTAAAATTCACGCCTAAACTCCGCAAACCGCCCGTGCACGATCGCCTCTCTCATATCTGCAGCAAGGCGCAGGTAATAGTATAGATTATGAATGCTCGCGAGGCGGTAAAAGCTAAGCTCGCGCGCGCGAAATAGATGATTTAGGTAGCCGCGACTGAAGCGTTTGCACGTGTAGCAGTCGCAGTGCGGATCGATCGGATCGTGATCGCTGATAAAGCCCGCGTTTTTGATGCTGATCTTGCCGAAGCTCGTAAATAGCGTGCCGTTGCGGGCGTTGCGCGTGGGCATCACGCAGTCGAACATATCTACGCCGCGAGCGACGTTTTCGACGAGATCCTCGGGAGTGCCGACCCCCATCAAATATCGAGGGCGCGCCGTATCGACGTATGGCATCATGTCCTCTACGGTTTCATACATCAGCTCGTTTTTCTCGCCGACGCTAAGCCCTCCGATCGCAAGCCCGTCAAAGTTCATCTCGCACAGCGCTTCGGCACAAAATTTGCGCGCCTGCGGGTCGGTGCCGCCCTGGATGATACCGAAGATGTTTTGATGCGCGTGCAGGCCGCGAGATTTCATGGCCTCGTGATAATCTATCGCCTCACGAGCCCATTTTATCGTGCGCGCGACGCTTAGATCGATCCGCTTTTTAAGCCGCGATCTATCATCGAAGCTCAATGCGCTAGGCTCGCGCGGCAGCTCCACCAAGTCGTCCAAAATCATCATAATATCGGAGTTTAGCTCATACTGCGTATCAAGCACCGAGCGCGGCGTGAAATAATGCGTGCTGCCGTCGATGTGGCTTTTAAATTTTATGCCGCCCTCGTCGTTTTTGGTGTTTGCGCGCAGGCTGAAAGCCTGAAAGCCGCCGCTGTCGGTTAAAAAGCTGCGGGGAAATTTCGTAAATCCGTGCAGCCCGCCGAATTCCGCCACTACCCGCGAGCCGGGGCGCAGATACATATGATAGGTGTTAGCAAGGATGATCTGCGCGCCCAGAAGATACTCTACGTCCGTCGCATCGAGCGCTTTGACCGCGCCCACGGTGCCGACCGGCATAAAAACGGGGGTGCGAATCGTGCTGTGCGCCGTGCGGATCGTGCAGGCGCGCGCCGCGCCGTCCGCGGCGTCTATCGTAAAATCCATCTTGATCCTTTAAATTTAGCTTTTTGCGCGCACTCTGCGCGAAATTTTAAAAAGCGATTGTAGCGAAATTTAAATTTGCGGCAGGTAAAGGCGGGTAAATTTAAAGGATTTATGAGGCGTTTGCAGATTAAAATTTCGGTAGCTAGCGACCGACACAGCCGCTAAATGTAAAATTTACCGGCTTTTTTATAATTAAAATTTAATCGAACGTTGCGAATTTAGCGAGCGCGGCGGCATTAGATCACGGCGCGCTTTATATTATAAATTTAAAGATGCGCCGAGATAAAATTTCGCACTTATGAAGCAAATTTTATAGCTATAACGCTACCATTAAATTTCTCCGCACCGCATGAGTCGGCAGCGCCCTTTAAATTTGAAACTTCGCTCTTTTCATCGCGCGCGCTAGAAAATCCGCTAAATTTATGACCATTACGGCCGCACAGCTGTTTTTCGCACGGCACGCCGTCGCCGTCGCCATCGGTATGCTGGGTGCCGCCTTCCTGAGCCCTGCCACACTCTCGCAGATACCGCGTCGCCTCTTCGCAGCTGCTAAACTGCGAGCAATAGGTCTTGGCGTTGCAATCAAGCCCCAAAGCAAGACTAGCCAATACCGAAAACAATAAAACTAATTTCATTGTCTCTCCTTAAAATTTTGATGGAATTGTATGGATAAATAGATAAATAATTAATAAAATAGTAAATTTAGCCGCAAACGGCGTAAATTTCACCGCTTGCGACGTTTCATTCGGCGGCTGCGTCTAAAGAAATTTAGCGGCTTTAGAGTTTCTTTGCACTTTCAAAAGCCGCGACGCGCTATGCCGCTAGGCGCTTTTGCGGGCGCGAGGCTTTCTTTTTGGGGGCGTGCTTTTTACTGACGTACTTTTGCCGTCCGGCAGATTTTCCAAGGCTAAATTTGCTACGGATCTCTTTCTGCCCCGACTCTTTGCTTTTCTATTTTGCAAAAACTCGCTGTATGGCGAGCCGTAAAGGCTAGCGTGCCAAATCGCGCTTGCCAACATCACTGCACCCGAAACTTTATGTAGCTGCGACATGCGCGAGTTCATATTCAGCGCGGTTAGAGCCGTGATGCCCATACTCACTCCGAGCGTCACTTTAGCCGCTTTGCGCTGAAAATTTAGATCCAAAATTTTATCTTCAATGCTCAAATTTTACCCCTTTGATAGAATTCAGTAGTAGTCCTATCGTCGTGCCGTTATGCAGCAGCGCCGTAGCTACGGGACTTAGCGCGCCGAAGGTCGCCAAAAATAAAATGATCGAATTTATCCCCACGGTGGCGTTGAAATTTCGATTTACGAGCCGCAGCGTGTCGTTGGCTAGCGCCTTTACCTGCGCGACGCCCTCGATATCGTTTTTCAAAAGCCCGATCTGAGCGGAAGCCTTGGCGATCTCAGCGCCGTTTAGCATGCTGATGCCGATGTCCGCCTTCATCAGGCTCGGCGCATCGTTTATGCCGTCGCCCACGAAGACCACCTTTCGCCCCTCGGCTTTCAGCTGCTCTAAGATTTCGGTCTTTTGCGTCGGCAGCAGCTCGCCGTAATAGCGATCTACGCCGAGCTTTTTAGCTACGGCGCGAGCTTTTGATTTTACGTCGCCGCTTAGCATGACGATCTGCTCTGCACCCAGCTCGCGGAGCCTAGCGATGACGGCGCGAGCGTTTGCGCGTACCTCGTCTCTAAGCCCGATGAGCCCCAAAAGTCTGCCGTCAAATGCGATGTAAAGCAGTGCGAGCCCCTTTTGCATCGCAAGATCGATGGTCTGCTCATGCGCCGCAAACGAGATCATCTCGTCGTCCTCTAGAAAGTGGCGCGAGCCGATGATGAGCTTTTTGCCCTCGATGCTGGTCTTAACGCCGTGAGCGACGACGAATTCCACCTCGTCATGGTGTTTGTGGATAAAACCGTGCTTTTTGGCAGCATCCACGATCGCCTCGGCTACGGGGTGAAAGTAATGCTCCTCGGCGCTCGCGGTTAAATTTAAAATATCGTTTTTACTGAAGCGCTCGTCAAACGATATGATCTCGGCGACCTCCAGGTTGCCGTACGTAAGCGTGCCCGTCTTATCGAATACGAAAGTATCGGCTGCCGCAAGCGACTCAAGAGCCTTGGCGCCTTTGATCAAAATCCCGTTCTTGCCCGCCTTCGAGATGCTCGATTTAAAAGCAACCGGCGTAGGCAGCTTAAGCGCGCACGAGTAATCCGCCTGCAGCACCGAAGCTACGGTCATAAAATTTCGATTTATCAGATAGGACACGCCCGCAAGCCCGAAGGTCACCGGCACGAGCTTGTCGGCTAGGTGGGTTGTATGCATGCCGATGCTGGAGCGTTCGTTAAGAGATGCCGTGATGTAATGCTTAATGCGCTGCGTGGAGGTGTTTTCGCCGACGTTTTCCGCCCAGATACGGATCCTGCCCTCCTCTACGATCGTGCCGCTTAGCACGCTATCGCCGCGAGATTTTTTCACCCCGACCGACTCGCCCGTCATATTAGCTTGATTTATCATCGCTTCGCCGCTTACGACGTGTCCGTCCACGGCTATGACGTCGCCCGCGCCCACGACCACGATATCGCCTACCTTTAGCTTAGAAGTTGCGATTTTGATCTCGGTCTTTTTGCCGTTTTGATCTATCTCGACCCACGCCTCGGTGATGTCCGGGCGAGCGAGCTCGCGGATCAGATCGTCGCTTTTATAAACGGTGCTCTCCTCCATATATTCGCCAAGAGCAAGCATAGCGTTGGTGCTGTTTGCGGCAAAGATATCTCCGCGAGCGAGAGAAATTCCGACAGCAGCAGCCTCTAAGCCCTTTGAAGTAAGCCCGTGACGAAAGCTTTCTTTAATGCCCTCTTTTAAGATAGGCATGCACGCTACGATGCTAAATACGCGCGCTAAAGGCGAAGTGCGAAAGATTAAATTTCCACCCAACGCAAGAAGCGCTAAAATAAAGTCGTTTTTGCTCGGTAAATTTTTATGGTTAGCGGGGATAATTGATTTTAGCTCGCTTAAATTTAAAGCAGCAAGCTGCTTTAGAATTCCTGCCTTATTCGCACCAGCGTCAAGTCTAAGGATCAAAGAGCCAATTTTAGCGTTAAATCTAGCTTCCGTTACGCCTTCAAGCCTCGCAGCTGCTTTTTGCAGTGCACTCGTATCGAGCCCTTTAAAGCCCGCGACCTTTATGCGCAGCCTAGATTTAGTCTCATGTAAAATTTTAAAATTTTGCATCGACTACTCTTGCATCTCTGCCTTGGCGTCTTCGAATCGCTCCTTCATCTCTTCAACGCCCATCTGAAACATCTCGATACCCTTTGCGATGAGCTTAAAAAGCTTTTTTTGCGCGTTTTCGTCGGTTAGAAAATAGGTCGCTGCAGCACCTAAAACGATGCCTGTGATAAATGAGTTGCTACCGAATAAGCCGCTCGCGTTTTGCCTGCCACCCAAGGAATTAAAAATTCCACCGAAAGCGGAGCCCTGAGTAGAATTTACATCGCTTGAACTTTGAGTGGCAGAATCTTTATTGTCCGAATTATTGCTGGAAGCAGAGCTGTTAAAAGGTGCGGAATTTACCCGCTCATTTATCCATTTAGCCCAACCGCCAAGCTTATCATCGCCAGCAAAGCCGCCCGCAGAGCCGCTAGCATATTTGTTGTCACCAAAATCGTAATCGTCTAGAATTTCTTTCAAATCTTTTTTTGTGATATACGGATTACTCATTGCCTACCTTAAGAATAAAATTTCTACCCGCAATGAGCGCGCCTACGCATACTGCGACGCCTGCCGCTGCGCGTAGATACTCGCCTTGTACGAGCTTATTTGCGCTGTAAATCGCTCCGCCGCCGATGATACCGCCGCTTAGCGCAATATCTAGCGCATCGCGAATCGCTTTAGATTTGCTCTTGCCTTCTTTAGCTTTAACGAGTTCTACGGCGCAACCGCCGATCGCCCCTGCTATAGCGCCGCTTAAAACGTGATCCAGCGGAGAACGCTGTGTCGTAAGTGATCTATTCATTTAAGCCCCTATTTTTCTGATTTATCGTCTGCGGACGTAAATTTAGCCGAAGAATTATCGTCCATTTTTACGATCTGTGGGATATTAAGTGGAGTAGTAGATGCTGCGGATGTCTCACCTGCCGGTGTTTCGCCCGTCTTAGCGCTCACGGTAGATTTTTTAGTTCTTTTAAAGCCCGGTTTTGGTCCCGGTTTTTTTCTAGTTTTTTTTGCAGTGCTATCGCTACTTGTCGCAGCTTTTTTGCCGCCAGACTTTCTTTTACTTTTTACCGCCTCAGCAACATCGTCTAAGCCTTCTTTGGCTTCCGCAAAAATTTCTTTTGATTTTTTGCTTAATTTTTCCGCTCCGCCTTTGACGCTATTTTTTAGCTCCTCGACGCTTTTGCTACTTACGATTTTATTTGCACCTTCTTTGATTTTATCTCGATTGTTATAAGCGTAAACCGCCGCGCAACCAAGCGCAAAACCTGCTAGAAATGGGATCGGCATTTCATTCTCCTTGTGTTAAGATTATAAAGTCATTTTATCAACTTTACATAGATTTTGATATTATAGCGACTTTTTTAGATTTTTGCAATCCTAATTTAATTTTTCTGCAAAATTCCTTTAATTAGATTAGAAAATGCGCTATTTAAGATATTTTGCAAATCGTATTTTTGAAATATCCGCTCTAATTCCTGCGGATTTTTTAAAATTTCATTTAACAAATCAGTTAAATTCAAAGAATTTGAATCAACCTCGCATTTAGAATTTAGTTCTTTTAAAATCGGCAAAATTTCATTATACGAAACCGCCTGCGCCTTATACAGCAGCTCTTTAAATTGCGCGTTCTTGCACGAATTAATTAGATCGTCATAAAACATCATAGAGCTTTTTTCTATCAAAAGTGCCGAAGCCAAAAACTCATTCATACCTTTTGCAGCCAGTGCCTCACTGCTATTTTCAGGAGGCGTGGCGCCAAGCCCGCAAGAATTTACAAAATCTAGCATCCGCTCAAGTAATCCAGCTCGTAAAGATAGAATTTCTCCTAACTTTTTATCTTGAAATTTAACTGCGCCCAACGAATAAAACTGTAAAATTTGTGCCTCTTTTTCGAGCAAAAGAGCAATATCTGCAATTTGTGCCTCATTTAAATTCCGAGATTTATTAGAAATTTTGCGCGATTTTTTAGTGCTACGCAATACTTCTTCGTTCAAGAAATCGCCTCGATATTAGAATTTACAAGCGCTACTAGCTCAGGCGAACTGATGCCGCTTAAAAACTGCTCCCAAAGGTGCATCGGAAAAACGCTTTCATCATAATGAATCGTCAGCGAGCCGATTAGAGAGTTAAATTTATACTCTTTTATCCCGCGAATTGCAGCTATTTTAGCCTTTAGGCTCTCTTCGCTCACGCTATCTCGCAACTCTCTAATTTTAGGACTTACGCGGATACGAATACGACCTTTGCTGTGGCTAATTTTGCTAAAATATTTATGAAATTCCAAAATATCGTTATGATTTATTTTCATATTTTTCCTTAAATTTGCGCTCAAATAATATCATAAATCATTTAATTCCTGCTAAATTTTGCGAACTATTTGCGTTTAGGGCGGAATATTTTTATCTTATTTTCATCCGCTGTTATGTAATTTCCTCCCATTAGATCAATGCAATACGGCACGGCAGGAAATACCGGCAGGAGACACTCTTTAATCGCTTTTGGATTGCCCGGTAAGTTTATAATCAGAGATTTTTTGCGGATCGCTGCTATCTGGCGAGATAAAATTGCCGTAGGCACGATCTTTTGGCTTTCTGCACGCATCAGCTCACCAAAGCCTGGCATTAATTTCTCACTTACCGCTTCGGTCGCTTCAGGCGTTACATCGCGTGGAGCAGGACCCGTACCGCCCGTAGTTAGCACCAAATCACAACCCGCTTCGTCGCAAAGATAAATCAGCTTATCTTTGATCAGCTCTAGCTCATCTGGAACTATTTCATAAAAATACTCTTTCTCGCAAGTTAGCCAATCATCCATCACGGCAATTATCTCTTTGCCTCCTAAATCCTCGTAAACGCCACCGCTAGCGCGATCACTTATTGTTAAAACACCTATTTTTACCATTTTCCTCTCCTTATATTGGAATTTTAAAATTTAATCGAAATTTAGCGTGCCGTCTTGCGGCTTTTCTCCAGAGCTTTCGCTATCTTTTTCCAGCTTTTGCAAATCTTGCTCTTGCGCGGAGACGCCTTCTTGCTCCACACCATCAGATTCGCAAATCTTTTGAACATCCTCGAAAGTTATGAACTCATAGACGAAAATTTGCTTTGAAATTTGATTTAGCTTATCCTGCATCGTGCGGATTATCTCGCTTACCTCGTCGTAGCAATCTTGCAAAATTTTATTCACGCTCTGCGCGCTAGGAGTAAAACTATCGCCCATCGCGAGCTCAAAAACCATCTTTTGCGCCAGCGCGATAGCTTGCTTTACGTCGCTAGCAGAATTTGAAAAAGCGTCGTTTTTATGGATCCGTAGCGCCGCCATACCGCTTAAAAGCACTTTGATTTGATTTAAAATTTGCGTTTTGGATTCGATCTCGAAATCCTCGTTTAAAAATTTATCGTTTAAAAGCTCGATCTTTTCGAAATCAAACGAATACCAATATGCGCTAAGCGCCTTTGCGCCCTGATAGAACGCCTGGATCTCCTTTTCGTATTCAGTTAGAATTCTGCTTTTTTGCACGCCGTAAAAGACCCTCATTCGCACGTTTTCAAAATCGCTAAGCTCGATCGTATCGCTGCCGCGCTTAAGAGCGTTGATCGCGGCTTCATTTACCAGCGTCGCTACCCCTGCGCCGCTAAAGCCCACGCAGAGACGGCTTACTTTATTGATATTCGCGCTACACCTTTTGCCCTCGAGGTAAATTTTTAAAATTTCGATGCGGTCTTTGTAGTTCGGAAGCCCGATGAAAACGCGCCTATCAAAGCGCCCCGAGCGCAATAGCGCATCGTCGATCATATTTATTTTGTTAGTCGCGCCGATTACCATCACGCCGCTATTTTCCTCAAATCCGTCCATCTCGGTCAGCAGCTGATTTAGCGTAGCTTCCCGCTCGTCGTTGCGCCCGATACCGCGCTTGCCGCCGACTGCGTCGATCTCGTCGATAAAAATAATCGCGGGTGCGCAGGATTTGGCCTTTGCAAACAGCTCGCGAACCCGCCTAGCGCCGACGCCCACAAAGACCTCGGCGAAACTTGCGCCGCTTTGGTAAAAAAACGGCACGTCTGCTTCACCCGCTACGGCTTTTGCGATAAGCGTTTTACCGACGCCGGGCTCGCCGATCATTAAAATTCCTTTCGGCAGCTTGATGCCGAAATTGCGATATTTTGCGGGATTTTTTAAAAAATCCACGATCTCTATGAGTTCGTCTTTAACCTCGCTGATGCCCGCTACGTCGCTAAATCTCACGTCGCTAACGCTTGGCGAAAGATCGCCGAGCTCTGCATTTGCGCTGCCTTGACGCGCAGTGCCTACGCCGTCCATCCTGCGGCGACGCGCCAAAACGGTTTCAAAATAATATACGAAGAGAAAAAATGCGAATGTAAAAATTACCAAGATCGCGCTGATACCGCCGCTTCCGCTATCCTCTTCCTTCGTAATCAAAGCGTGGTTAGACAGCTCTTTTAAATTAACGATATCAGTTAAAATTTTATAGCGTTTGCCGTCGTAGGTAAAATTTAAATTTCCGTCCTCTATATGCGCGCGTTTGATCTGATCTGCGCGGACTAGCTCGCTAAATTCGCGCTCGGTGATGTATCGCGAATCGTCTTTAAAATAAACGATCGAGAGCAAAACGATAAGCAGCACCAAAAAAATCAGAATTATATTTAGCTTGCTTTTTTTGATTTTATGCAAAATTTCCATCAAATTTAACCTCATAATCTCTTATCTCCATCCATTTTTTCGACAAATCCTCATCGCTTTTGATCCAAATTTTATCATAAAATTGATCATATCCTTCATAAAACTCTCCGTTTTTCCGCTCGATCAGCACATTTAACGGCACCTTGTGCGAAAGGCGAAATTTATAATTATTCAGCGCCGTTATGTTTTGTAGCATCTTCAGCCGCTCCTTCGCCGTTTTGCCGTCTATGCGGCCTTTTAGCGACGCCGAGGCGGTCCCTTGCCTCGGCGAAAAAATAAAGGCGTGTAGATGCGTGAGCGGGAATTTTTTGAAATTTTCTACCGCTTCAAGCCAAATTTCTTCGCTCTCGCCCGGATGCGCGACGATAAAGTCCGTTCCCAGCGCAAATCCGCGCTCCGCAAGCTCGCAAAAAAGCTCCAAATCCCTTAGCGCGGAATTTCGGCGGCGCATTATGCTAAGCATCTTTTGCGAAGTGTGCTGAAGAGCGATGTGCAGATGCCGCTCCAGCCACGGCTCGGATAAAATTTCGCGAAAGCTCTCATCGATCTGCGAGGGCTCGATGCTGCCTAGGCGAATGCGGCGAATTCCGCGGATCGCGCCCAGCTTTTGAAGCAGCGCGCCGAGGCTCGTGCCAGCGGATTTGCCATAGCTTCCGATATTGGTGCCGGTTAGCACGATCTCGCTAAAGCCGTTTGCGGCAAGGCTCGCCGCCTCTTTTAAGATCGCGCTTTCTGCGATACTGCGCGAGCGGCCGCGCACCGAGGGGATTATGCAGTAGCTGCAGTTAAAATCGCACCCTTCTTGAATTTTAATAAAGGCCTTGGTGTGATCCTCATAGTCGCTTACTAAATTTTTTTCGACGCTACTTAGATCGCCGATATCGTAAAATTTCGACTCCGAGCCCAAAAACTCGTCGATCTTTTCCTTTTGCGACATTCCGAACACGCCGAATACCGCGCCGTTTTTATACAGCTCCTCGCCGCGCGAAACCGCACCGCAGCCGGTTAGCAATATCTTTTTACCGAGGCGGTTCATCTTATTTACGTAGTTTCGTACGTCCGCGTCGGCACCGTTCGTAACGGTGCAGGAGTTTATCACGACGACGTCCGCGCCCTGCTCGTCGTGCGTGATCTCGCCCGATTTGAGGTTGCTTTTGATAAGCTGCGTGTCGTAGATATTGGTGCGGCATCCAAACGTTTTAAAATAAATTTTCAAATTTCGCTCCCGAATCCGCTTCCTGTGGCAAAGCCCGCACCCTGCGCCGCTGCGTTTAAATTTTGCGAGCCTTGCTGCTCGGAGCCGAGATCTTGCGTGGCAAAATTTCCGCCCGCAGCCGCATAATTTTTGCCGTTAAAAAGCGTGTATGCGGGATAGGCGATCTTTATGTCGGGCTCGCTTCTTAGCGCATCTAAAATTTCAGCCGAGATGTTGCTGCGAAGCCCGAGCGTCGCGTAAGAGTTCGTCATATACCAAACCGAAATTTCAATGCCGTATGGCTCAAAAAAGCTGAAAATTCTAGGCTCGACGTTTGGATTTTTGATGCTGTATTGCGAACGAAGCTTGCCCATCTGCTTTTTAGCGATGTCGGTGTAGCCTCTGGAATACTTCCGCACGATGTTTTTTATAAGATACATCGCCTTTTTATGGTTGCTATCAAATGTTAAAAGTATGCTGATGCCGTCCCAGACGGTCTTCATGCCGCTATGAGTGTAGTTTGAGATAAGATCGGTAAAAATATAATTGTTCGGTATGAAAATCACTCTGCCTGCGCGTTTATTTTCTCTCCACGTAGTCATAGTAACGTCCTCGAAAATCGTCATCCTAAGCACCGAAATATCGATGATATCGCCTACGTAGGTCTCGCCGTTTTTATGCACCCGGATACGATCGCCCACGCGAAAGCTGCCGCCAAGCACGATCGTAAGCCAGCCTAAGGAGCTCATAAACATATCTTTCATCGCGATCGCTAGACCTGCCGAGGCAAAGCCTAAAACCGTCACGAAGTGCGTCATATTCTCGATGTAAGAAAAGAGTAGTATCAGCGCGATCAGCGTGAAATTTAAAACGTTGATAGCTTTATTTACGATATAAAAATTCTCGTCGTTTTTGATATATTTTTTCGCCACTACCTTGCATAAAAACGACAGCGCGATGACTACGAGTATCCATACGGCGATATTTCCCGCGCGCTTGATTTGAGCTTTTATATCGGCGGTCTGCACGGCGATTTGGGAGTTGATCTTTTTTTCGTAAACGTCGTATGTGGTCTGCGCGATCTCGTATGCGGAGCTAAACTCGCTAAGCTCGTAATCTAAGCTTTTAAGCTCCGCCGCAGCGCTTGCGTCCGTATCAATCTGCATCAAACGCTCATATAGCGCTCTTTTTGCTTCAAGTTTATCGATTAAAGCTTTAATATTTTCGATCGCGTTTTTCTGCTCCATCTTTTGAGCTTGCAAATTTCTAATCGTAGAAAAACCTGAAATTATCGAAAAAGGATTTGTAATGCGCGCAGGCTCGGGGGTTTCAGGCATCGCGATGATATCTAAAAACGGAGATTTTTCATACTCTTTTAGCAGTATGAGCTGCTCTTTTACGGCGCGAAGTCTTTTTTGAATCTCTGCGATCTTATCGGTGCCGGCGCTCTTTTTTAGCTCCGCTTCGAGCTGGCTGGATTGCTTTTGCAAATTTTGATAGCCGATGAAATTTGAAAAGCGAGAGATCCAGATATTATTTTTAATCTCATCGTCAATAACACGGATCTGATCTTTTAGCGACGCGGATAGCTTAGAATTTTCATCTTTCTTCTCACTAGCGGCAGAGCTAGCGTTAGATTCTAAGCGCGTGTGCGCGGTGGAGAGCGTAGAATTTGCCTCGCAAAATGCAAGATTAAAAATCAAAAAAATAGCTGCAAGCGCTCTCATTCAAACTCTTTCAGCGCTGCGATTACTTCATATTTTGCGATCTCTTTGGAAGTGTAGAATTTACCGATGCCATCGGGCAGGATAAATTTTATCTTGCCGTTTTCGCTTTTTTTATCGAGAAAAAACAGCTCGTAAAATTCCGCCGCATCCTCTACGTGGAATTTTATCGGAAGCGCGAATTTTTGAAGCACTTTACGGATCTGCTCCTCTTCAAGCTCATTTAATTTACCAAGACGGCGCGCTAGCGCGTTTGCCATCACCATGCCGATCGCCACAGCCTCGCCGTGCAAAAATTTTTTATAATTAGTAATTTTTTCGATAGCGTGAGCAAAGGTGTGTCCGTAGTTTAACACTGCACGCACGCCGCTTTCGCGCTCGTCTCGCTCTACAACGCTTGCTTTAATCTCCACACAGCGAGCGATTACGTGCGAAATTTCATCGGCGCTTTTTAGATCGTGCATCTCGAAAAATTTAAATAGTTCGACATCAAAGCATACAGCCATCTTTACAGCCTCCGCAACGCCTGCGGCAAACTCTCGCGCAGGAAGCGTCGATAAAAATTTACTCTCGCAATAAACCGCTCGCGGCTGATAAAATGAGCCGATTAAATTTTTGCCGAAGCGATTATTCACGCCCGTCTTACCGCCGACGCTTGCATCTACTTGCGCTAGCAAAGTCGTCGGAATATTGATAAAATCGATGCCGCGCTCATAAATGCTCGCGCAAAAGCCCGTTATGTCGCTAATGACGCCGCCGCCAAGAGCGATGAGCGTGCTTTTGCGATCAAGCTTGGAGCCAAAAAGCTGCTGCAAAATTTGCTCCACGCTCGCGGTATTTTTATACTCCTCGCCGTCTGGGATCGTGATGATAAATTTTTGCTCGCAATCTAGCCGCTGCAGTAAGAAATCAAGCCACAGCCCGCCTACTTTTGGATTTGTCACGATAGCGACCTTACCGCTAAGTTTTAAACTATGCAATTCGTCGATAAAAACGCTGTATTTTTTGTCTAAATTAAGATCGATTTTCATACGCTAGCCTTTGATTTTTGGGTAATTGTAACATAAATTTCGATTACTTTTCATACCCGTAATCGCTCGGAACGAAAATTTGATGATTTTTGCCGAGTTTAAAATACATCTGATCCAAATCCTGATTGAAAATCGACGTGAGTTTGCGCGCCAAAATTCTATCATTAAATGGCACGAACTGCAGCAGATCTCGCTCGCTGCCTAGCGCTAAAATCGGATTTTGCCGCTCGCAAGGAATCACGAATAAACTTTGCTTAAAAAGCTTCGATAAGCTCACGTAGCTTTGCGCAAACTCGCCCTTTTCGTTCTCGCCGAAAAGATACAAATACACGTCTAGCCCTAGCTGCGAGCTGATGTCAAAGACGATGCTTGATTCCTCGCGCAGCCGCTCGCCGGCACTTAACACGACACTTTTACGCACGTCTTTTAGCTCGCCCTCTCCAAGGCTTAGCACGGGAATTTCAAGCGCTTTAAGCGCCGCTTTTTTCGCTTCGAAAACTCCGCTTGAGCAAACTACCAAGCCTGCTTTATTTTCGCTCACGTCGCGCTTTAAATTTAGCTCGCCCGAGTAATCGATGAGAATTTCAAATTTATCTCGCTCACACAGAGCTTTAAGCTCGCTAAAAGCGTCGTTTAGCAAAGGATTTAAAATTCGCAGATAAATTTTATGATTTCTAATATGTAAATCCAAAAACTCAAGCGCCCTAACCGTCCTAGCTATCTCGTCGTTGCTCATTTTTTTCATATCAATTAGCGCGAAAATATTTAGCCCAAACGGCGATGGAAATTGCCCACTTTGCTTTTTTACTTCAGCAAACACCGCTCGCAGCGCGCTAGGCTCACCAACGACCAAGATCGTATCATTCGGATATATCCGCGAGCCGGGTGTCGTTACGATGTAATTGTTGTGACGATAGATCATCGGAATTTGATATTTGGCATTAGAAAGCGTGCTGATTTTTTTATACGCAAACGAGCTTCCTACGGGCACTTTTACCTCCATTATCTCTCCGCGTCCAAGCCCGATATTATCAGCAAAAACGGGGCTATCGGGCAAAAAACCGATGAAGCGCGAGGAATTTAGCGCAAGGGTATTTACGATTTTTACATGAGCTTCATTTTTATTCTCGCGCAAAAGCCCCCAAAAATCGGCTGCGTAAAGCTCCAAATCGGGAGCGAGCGTCTTTAAATTTTCTAGCGTCACCTTGGCGTCAAACTCATCATCCATTATCATTATGCAGCGATCGAATTCCGCTAGGCTAAGCACCACGCGCAGCCGCTCAATGCTCGTGGGATCGAAAATTTCGATGCTGAAATTTTGCTCTTTTTGCAGCGCCTCGGGGACGCTAAGCGCGTTTTTTGCGATGACGCGATAGTTGTGCACGACGTCTTTGATCTTATAAACCTGGGATAAAAAATGGCGCGCAAACTTTCCGCTTGCGATGATGAGGATCTGTTTCATTGCTCTCCGTTTCGTGGTTTTGCAAAGATTATAACCAAAAACGGCTAAATTTCAAACCGAGCGATAAATTTTGCGGGCAAGCTAAGGCGCGGCGACTTAAAAATTTAAAGATCGAAATTTTAAAATCAAGGTTTAAAATTTCAAAATCCGAGGCTTAAATTTAAAATGAATTGAAACTAAGCCTCGTTAAATTTAATCTCGCCGCTTAGAGCGATAAAATTTCATAAATTTAAAAGCGGCGCCATAATCATTCGCACCGCTCAATTAGAAATTTTAAACCCGCTAGATTTTAAAATTTCACCTCCGCAGAGAGCATGAAACTTCTACTCTCGCCCAGCGTCACGCCGTTTGCCGAGCCTAGCACGCTAGTTACGTTAAGACCGCCCGCACCGTCGGCACTCGCAGGATACATTCCCGCCCAGTATTTTTTATTAAATACGTTATTTACGTTGAAGCGCAGCGTGGTCTTATCGCCTAAAAGGTGCTCGCTCGTGTATCTGATACCAAGATCGGTAACGAAAAAGCTAGGCGTGTGCTGGGTGTTTAGATCATCCAGATACATCTTGCCGGTGTAGTGGAAATTCGTACTGATCGCAAGCTTATCGGTGCCCGGGATCACGTAATCAAGCATTAAATTTGCATTGATTTTCGGGATGCCGTTTGCGACCTTGCGATTAGCACCCGCGATGCTTACGTTATGCATCCTAGGATCAATATAGGTAAAGCCTCCTAGCACGCTTAAATTTTGCGTAATTCGTCCGCCGCTCATAAACTCAAATCCACGGTTGCGCTGCTCGCCGTTTATGCCGTAAAGCCCCGTAGAGCTATTTAAGTAGGCGATCGGGCGGCGTATATCAAAATACGCCACGCTAAAATCGATCATATCGGCTACACGGATCTTAGCGCCGATCTCGTGTTGCTTGGAGCGATACGGCGACGTGGAGGCGACCTCGCCGTTATGCGGACCGCTATTATAAACATAGGTAGAGCCCTGTTGCAAGCTATCTGCGTAGGTGTAGTAGATACTGGCATCCTCTATCGGATGGAAGATCAAGCTGCCCGCCCAGCTATAGCCAGAATCGCTATAGGCTTTGACAAGTCTTTGCTGGCGATTATTGTAGGATTCCTGCCTCATCCACGCCTTAGATGCGCTCAACATCATGTCAAATTTATCGTTTATCGTGATATCATCTAGCACCGAGACGTTATACATATCTATGACTGCGAAATGATATAACCCGCTTCCGCGCTTAGCGTTAGTGTAATCTAAAATTTTAGGATCGTTTATATTGCCGATAGTAGGCGAGACATAGTTAGTACTCGTGTTTTTATATCTATCCTGCGTCCAGTGATATCCGTTGGTCTGCACGCTGAAATCATGCTCGATATCACCCGTGTTAAACTGAGTATTGGCCTTGAGATAGCCGCTTGGCAGATCGAATCTATATGCTGCCGTAGCACCGCCGCTGTGTCTGGTTTGATAATCGCCCGGCTTTGTATATTGCGGATGTGTGCTAGGCAAGATATAATTTACAACGCCATGAGTATCACGATCGGCGCGCTGAAACTGAAAGCCGCCCTCTAAATACCATTTATCGGTAGGCGTAAATTTAAATTTCGCGCTTGCGGTAGTGGTTTTTAGATGCATACCTCCAAAGCTCTGCCCAAGACCGCGTTTTGAAGAATCTACCGCCTTTGGAAGCTCCATGCCGTCTACAATCTTACCGTCTCGCACGCCAAGAGCAAACTGCCCCGCAAAGCCCTTAGTATTGTGCTCGTAATAGCTCGCCGCGGTTTCAAAAGTAAGATCGCCCGTCGGATAAAATTCCATCGTGACGCTGGCTAAGCGGCGCTGCAAATTTGAGCCCTTTGGTTGTCTGTCGCCGTTTGATCCATAAAATACCGCGCGATAGCCGAATTTTTCAAATTTATTCGATAGATCAAGCCCCAGCCCCAGATTGCTTCGCGACATATAATCGCCCCAAATTATATACTGATCTTTTACCGGTCGCTTGCGCGTGTAGCTGAAAATTCCGACCGGATTTTGCGCGCCGTAGAGCGAGCCCGCGACGCCGTTTTGCACCTGAAAGCTCTCAAACATCGCCATCGGAATCGCCGTCGTCGAAATCGTATAAAAGCCGTCCCAGAAGCTGTTGCCTACGACGCTGCCCTCAAAGCCGCGCGTCTGCGGGCGTCCGACCGTAGTGCCGCCGCGCATCTGAATCTGCGCGGACGGGAAGTATTTAACTGCCTCCTCGTAGCCGGTGACGCCTTGGTGATTCATGATCTCCTTGCTGATCGTGTTGATCTGATACGGAAGATCCAAAGCGCGCTTGCCCGCAAGCAGACCTTGTTGCACGTTTTTGCTCAAAAAGCCCTCGTCGATGCCGCTCTCGCTGATATTATCGCCGACGGAATTTACCTCGATTACGCCCATATTCTGCGATTTTTCAGGCGCAGAATTACCGCCACTTTGCGCTGCAGCCAAACTACCGCATAGTAGGCACATACATGCCGCTAATGAAATTTTAAATTTCATCGTTTTCCTTCGTTCCATTTTTTTCCCTTCGTTATGGATATATTTAATATTATTTTTTAGCATATTAGAAAAATTTTCCTAAATTTCGACTAAATTCGAGATATAAATTTATATATTTGTAGTCGCATTTTTGCAGTTTAAAATTTCATAGACGATATACTGAGATACAAAAGAAAAATTGCGCAAATTTATATGAAATTCTAAATTTTTAATGTAAAATCGCCCGTATGAAAAAACTAATACCGGCGCTTAAGCAAGCGCAAAACCGACTCAAAAATTTCTTCCGCCTCTACGACACCGAGCTCATGCATCATGCATCAAGCCTTAGCTTTCACACGATTCTGGCGCTACTGCCGGTGCTGATGGTCTCGCTTAGCGTTTTTATGCAGCTGCCAAGCTTTAAAGGCTACTACGACAAGATTATGGGCTTTATTTTTTCAAACTTCCTGCCCGCAAATCAAGCGAGCATGGCGCACTATATCGAGGAATTTATGGCTAACGGCCTAAGCCTTGGCGTAACGGGCTTTTGCGCAGTGTTAGTTACGTCGGTGCTGTTTTTCGGAGACTTTGAAGCGATTATCGCGCGAATTTCGCATTCACCCGAGCGAAGCTTTTTTAAGAGCCTAAGCACCTACTGGACGCTGATGACGCTCGCTCCTGTGGGGCTTGGGGCATCGTTTTATATCAGCGGCGAGCTTCAGGAGCTACTAAATAAAACCGAGCTTACGAGCTGGATAAATTTGCTTAAAATTCTACCCTACTTAATCGTTTGGGGGATCTTTGCGATCACTTATGCTACGGCGATCAACCGCGAGATCCGCGCAAAAGCGGTACTCGCTTCATCGCTCGTAGCATCGATTTTATGGTGGCTTTCAAGACTGGTTTTCGCGCAATACGTCTTTTATAACAAAACCTATCTTAGTATCTACGGCTCGTTTTCGGTCGCGCTATTTTTCTTTCTGTGGATCTACATAAGCTGGATTTTCTACCTATACGGCGTGAAATTCTGCGTATTTTTAGACGCCAAATTTAAAAGAGGTGGCGAGCGCCAAAGCGCCTGAATTGCTGTGCAAGGCTGCATTTTCTATGCTTTTTGGATTAAAGCGCGTTTTCTGCATGGGCTAGAAATTTAAATCAAAATTTTAAAATTCTATCGAAAACGGGCGGGAAGTTTGTCTTTGAATAATCGGCATCTGCATAGAAATATAATTTTAAAAATTTAATGAGGTGCGGCAAGGCTGAAATTTTAATCCCTCGCAAAGCGCCGTTAAGATAAAATTATGCTCGATTTTAAAATAGGGGGATATTATGAAAGACTGCGAGAAAGAGCCGATAATCATAGAAAACGACTACTTTTTTAGGCTTACTATATCAAATAAAATCATGGGTGTGCTTATATTCTTGTCTTTTGTCTTGCTAAATTTAACGCCGAAGCTGGATCCGCATAAAGAGATGATGAGAAGGGCGTCATTAACGCTAGGGATTTTCGGAATTTTATTTTGCACATTTTGGGAGATAAAAATAGCCTATCAAGAATTTTGCAATAAGTTTTTTACAAAATTTTATGATGATAAAATTTCATTCGACCATATAGACGAACATATGAAATTTAAAACCGAAATTATGCAAAAAGACGATCTTGTATCGGTAAGTTGGGCGTTGATACCATACAATGAGCAAGACGTAAATATATGGATCAAAGATATAAAAAATAGGAGAAAGAGAATGGTTAGGTATTTGGTAAGTCCAATATTCTTTTTAATCACCATGCTACATCATTTTATTTTCTTGGCGCTCAATGGATTTAGATTTAAAAAGTATATATTGTATAGGTTTAAATCGGGCATTATTGCGGTGCCGAATAATAAATTGTTGAGCGACAAAGACGTTAAATTTGAGCTCTCGTCTTTGTTCGGTCTATATACGAGCGATCTACTTTAAATTATAGAATTTTTAAAGGAGGGCTAGATGGCGTTTGTTGCGGAATATATTTCTAAAGAGGACTTGGAGAAATATGATATTTTAAGCAATATGAACGAGTTATTGATGAAACATAATTACACATACCCAATCCAGGATAATGATACCGATTGGATGAATTGGGTTATCGATAGGCAAAGAGATGCTTGGCTTATTCATGTATGTTTGGCATCTATGCCGGATCCACGAGATGGCTATACGGGCGAGGATATTTGGTTGTTTCACTATAAAGGTAAAAATATCGAGCTTGATGTAAGACGAATTTATGATGAGACAACGAGTAAATATTTCACGGAAAATCCATTTAAAATCAAATATAAATTCCAAAGCGTAAATTCTGACATTGGAGATATTTCGATAGACGAGCTTTATAAAATTTTAAATGAAGCCTTGTCTGAGTATGGCAGCGGCGGTATTGAAAATAGGGAATATGTTCCAAAAGAACACGAAGTCGTAACTTTTCTGCACGATTAAAATTTAAAGAACCTATGAGCTGCACCAAAATACCTCTGATATTTCACCATCTAAATTTAATATTTTCTACTACGCTATAAAATGCCCCACTCTTTTTTATATTCGTTTATTATCTCATCGGGCGTTTTTTCTCCCTTATCGACCTTGATAAGATCGATTATATCTTGCTCTTTTGCAAACATACCCTCTATCGCGTGGTTGCAGATGATATATCTGTTTTGCTCGTATTGTTCTACGCTCAGCTCGTCTTTATATTTTTCAAGTATAGCCAAACTCTTTTCTAAACTATAAACTTCCGGATATTTTTGCATGCTTTATCCCCTAGCAATATAAAATTTTATCAGCTGCTGCGCCCTATTAAAAAACAAAGCTTAAGAAGGCAGGCGCAATTTTTGCTACGAATAGCTTGCAAGTAATTCGCACTTTGCCGCAGCTAAAGCAGATAACTATAACTATTAGATGACGGGAAATTTTATTGCAAGTAGCTCACAAATAAATTTGACAAAGCCTATATCAAGCAAAAAACGAAGGAAAAGCCGTCAAAGAAAACTGCTACTCCCTTACGATGAAAGCTCCAGTAAACTTGCCATTATGCGCGAAATCTCTTGCCTCATCCTCGCTCTTAAATCCGCTTAAAAAGACGCGATAAATCGGCGCGCCATCTATGCTAAATTCTTTGATGATCGCAGGATATCCCGCTGTGCCGTGGTAATCGCGCTGATAAATTTGTGCGCCGCTTCTGTTTCTAAACGCACCGATTTGCACCATAAAATTTCCGCCGACGATGGTTGCTTTCGGCGAACCTTTAGCAATAGTGCGCCCATAAAAACCCACTACTTCGAGCTTTACAGGCGCCGTACCTTTGGCAAATACGCCTACTAGATTAGCAGCTGTTTTGCTAAGATCAATGATGCGACCATCCACGAATGGACCGCGGTCATTGATGCGCACGGTTGCAGTAGCTCCAGTGTCGCGATTCGTGACCTTTACCATAGTATTCATTGGATAGGTTTTGTGCGCGGCGGTCATGCCGTTCATATCGTAAATTTCGCCGTTTGAGGTGTATTTGCCATGAAAATTCGGCCCATACCAGCTGGCGATACCTATCTGGGTATCGCCGACGCTTACCTGCTCTGGATAGTAGGTTTTGCCGTTGATTTTATAAGGGCGCATGGTGGCGGGAGAGTTTTTGCCGATCTTGCCCGCACCGCCCGCAGACGATCTAGACGACGGTGCGGTGCGAAACGAGCAACCGGCAAGAATCAGCGCAAAAAGCACACTAAAAAGAGCGATTTTCTGGTACGACACCTGCGATCCGATCTTATTTGTTGAATTTTATATTATTTAGCGCTATTTCGTTTTTGTCTTTGAGGCTAAGCTCGTTCGCCAAACCTGCTAACACGCGTCCTGGCTTGCGCTGTTTCAGACGTGGTTCATACGCTTGAAACGCGCCTTGATTTACGACAAATTCTGCATATTTGCTTTGTGGGATATAAAAGAAGTACTTGCCGTTAAGCGGCGAAATTCCGTTTTTAATATGCGCGTTGTAATCCTGCATCTGCGACGGCGAAATTCCGATCTGTTTTGCAACCGCGCTTAGCTTTGTGCCCGGAGCTACGGCGATACGCTTTAGCCCCCACGGCTCACTTTCAAAAAGCAGGATTTTACGCATATTTTCATTTTGAGCGATGTAAGCGTATTTGATAATGCGCTTAATAAAATTCTTAGTCTCATTAGGAAGTGCAGGGCTTTTTAGCAAGCGATCCAGATCATCGCTGCCAGTAGCTGCAATCGCATTTTTAAGCTTTTGATCGCCACAATTATACGCCATTAGCGCTAAATACCACTTGCCAAAATTTTGCTTCAGATGCAAAATATACGAAAACGCAGCATCCGTAGAGGCTGCGGGATCGCGACGCTCATCTACTGCACTATCTACTCTAAGACCGAAATTTTTTGCGGTCGCCGGCATCAGCTGCCACATACCACCTGCACTAGCGCCTGATGTGACCGTATTTTTAAGATGAGATTCTACCATTGCCAAATACAATAAGAACTCCGGAGCTTCGATGTTATCGACCTCGGATTTGACTAAGTAGGCATTGTGCGACTGCGAAGTCACGATATGCTTAAACTGCTTGCGATCGCTTGCATTGATCGCACGGAATATTCCCGCGACTACGTTTTTGCTCGATTCGTTATTTTCGATGCCGAATTGATTTAAAATATAGTCGTGATTTGCGCGCATCAGACCGGGCTGGCTCGCAAACGCTTCGCCCACTAAAAGCAGGGCTAGCAGTATAAATTTTATGGCTTTCATATCTCTCCTTTGATTTTATCGCCAAAAAGCCTACAGGCGTTTTGAGTCGTTATTGCTTCGACCTCTTTTACGCTTAGGCTTAAAATTTCCGCGACTTTTTCTACCACGAGTCTCGTAAATGCAGGCTCGTTGCGCTCGCCGCGATGCGGATGCGGGGTTAGATATGGTGCATCCGTCTCGATTAAGAGGCGCTCTTGCGGAATTTGCGGTAAGATCTCAGCTAAGTTTTTTGCATTTTTGAATGTTAAAACTCCGCCGATACCGAAGTAAAATCCGTATTCGCTAAGACCTAGCAAAAGCTTGCTGGCATTGAAGCAGTGTAAAACACCGCCACATAAATCGCCGGCACGATCTTTTAGAATTCCAAAGCTATCTTCGTTTGCTTCTCGGATATGGACTATAAGTGGTTTTTGAAGTTGTGTTGCTAGATCGATTTGTGAGATGAAGGCGTCTTTTTGGCGGGAGATTTCTAAGGCTTTGGTTTCCTTGCTCTCTTGCTGCTTAAGTCTGAAATAATCAAGACCGCATTCGCCAACGCCCACGCATTTGGGATCGTCAGCATACCGCTTCAGCACCTCCATATCGAAAGAATCTATCTCGTATGGATGTACCCCTACGGCAAAATACACATTATCCCGTGCGTGCGAAATTTTACATGCCTTATCTAGGTCTGCTACATCGGCACCGGGAATGATGATGCCGCGCACGCCTGCAATCGTGGCGCGCTCAATCACCGCGTCCAAATCGGCATCGAAACTAGCATCGTCTAAATGGCAATGTGTATCTATAATCATAAAACTCACTTGATAAAATTTTTCGAAGCGGATTTTACGTCGTTTTGCAAAATCACACTTAAATTTAAATTAAACGCGGTATTGTAGCAAAAAATTTCAGATTTAAACTTAAGCTTAAAATTCCTTCAGCTTTGTCTTAGCTTTTTAGCGAATTCCAGGGCTTCTGCAGTAATCGTCTCGCCGCTTATCATACGAGCTAGCTCTGTTATTTTCTCATTTTCGCTTAATAATCTCACGCTAGATTTGCCGTTCGTTTTACTTACTAAAAAGTGTGACGCAGCCTTTGAGCTAAGCTGCGGCTGGTGCGAGATCGCAAAAATTTGATAAAATTTTGAAATTTTTACCAGCACGTTAGCGATACTCATCGCCTCTTTTCCGCTTAAATTTGAATCAATCTCGTCTAAGATTAAAATTCCCTCACCGTTATTTGTAAGCTCCAAGCTTGCCGCGATGAAAGCAAGGCGTAAGCGGTTCGTCTCGCCTGAGCTTAAATTTTTAAATTCCGTCTTGCACAAGCTAACGCAAATTTCGTCCGTGCCGCGCTCACTAAGAACCGCGGGCTTAAAACTAAGCTCCACTCCGTCCATATAAAGCTGCTTTAGATAGGAATTTATCAGATCCTCGAGCCGTTTTTTAGCGCCCTTGCGAGCCTCGCTAATTTTTTTGGCAAGGGTAGCGGTGCTTTCGCTAAGACGTTTAAATTCTGCTTGCAACTTGGTTTTTTCAAAGCTTAACTGCTCGTAATGCTCAAGCTCTTTCTTGCGCGCTTCAAGCGTAGCTAAAGCCTCTTCTACGCTTCCGTAGCGCCTATTTAGCGCGCTAAGAGCTTCGATACGATCTAAAATTTTCTCTATGTCGATGTTTTCGAGCTCGTCTAAATTCAAGCCTTCTCGCTTTAGCCGCAGCTCGTTCATCGCATCCTCAAAAAACGCGCTATCCAGTCCGCTAAGACTTAGCGCTTCGATGACGCTGCGTTCCAGCTCAAAAACGCCCTGCACCCTAGCCCAAAGTTCCTCGATCTTATCTTTTTTACTAAGCTTTTTTTTGATCTGCAAAAGCTCCTCGTATTCGCCGATCTTAGGCGATACGCGCTCGATTTTTTCAATCTCAAAGCGAGCGAATTCCTTTAACTCCTCAATCTTGCGCTCTTGATCTAAAATTTCATCCAGCTGCTTTTTTGTGCGGCTAAATTCCGTAAAGGCGCTTTGAAGCTCCGATAGGCTTAGCGCGTGCGCCGCATCTTTTTTCGCGGCGATAAAATCAAGTAATTTTAGCAAACTGTCGCTACTCATTTCGCCGGCGTTTTTCGCGCCTAAAAATTTCACGTATTCGCCGGCGATCGTGCTTAGATTTTTTTTTGAGACCGATTGAGAATTTATAAAGTATCGCAAGCTACGCTCTTTTAGGACGCGAAAAATATTTGGCGCATCGTTTATCAAACCGAAATTTTCCATATCAAATTTATGCTCTACGTCCGCTTCTATGAGCTCTGCCTCGCATTCTTTAAGCCCAAACACCGCTAAAATAGCGCCTATTAATACCGATTTACCTGCGCCGCTGATGCCTGTAAATACGCTAAGTCCCGGGCCAAAACTAAGCTCGCTCTCGCAAAAACCTAGATTATTTTTAATATAAATTCTTTCTAGCATCCGCCGTGCCCCCATCTGAGTTTGGCTTTTAAAACGTCGAAATAATCGTAGTTTCTGCGTTTTATTAAATTTGCCTTGGCGTGCGAAATTTTAACGCTCACGCTGTGAAATTCCGCCATATCAAAAACGTCTTGTCCATCGATGACGACGCTAACTTCGGAGTTTCCGGCGTTTTTGAAACTCACGAGATACTCTTTTGGCAAGATCAAAGGCCGCTGCGTTAGGCTGTGCGAGCAGATCGGCGTGACGCAAAACACGTCGCACAGCGGATAGACGATAGATCCGTTCGCGCTCATATTATACGCGGTCGAGCCCACGGCGGAGCTTACGATCACGCCGTCGCCATAGTAGGTATTGAAATATTTTCTATTTAAAAACGCGTCGATCTTCGCCATCGAAGAGATATGGCTACGGGTGATTACGACGTCGTTAAATGCGGTCTTGCGGACGATCTTGCCGCTGCCGTTTTCCAGTATCACTTCGAGTAAAAACGGGCGCTCGATCTCGTATTCGCCGCGCAAAAATTCCTTTAAAAATTTCGCAAATTCGCTAGGCTGCACATCCGTTAAAAACCCGAGAGTGCCCGCGTTGATGCCCAAAATAAACGCGTTTTTGTCGCTTAGCAGCCTCGCAAGCCCGATGAGCGTGCCGTCACCGCCGAGGCTGATTAAAAAATTGGTCTTTTTTAAAATTTCTGCAAGCGTATGCGGCTTAAGGCCGAAAAATTCCGCTCCGTCCTCTTCAAGCAAAAGCTCGATACCTTGCGCTTTTAAAATTTCGCAAATTTGCTCCACGACGGGGCGAATCTCTTCTGATTTTTTGGCTATTAGCCCCGCGAATTTAAGGTTTTTATGAATTTTATTTTCCATAGTTTTATTTTATAAAAAATTAGCTTTGTAAAAGCAAAATTTAACTATACTTGCGTTTTACAAATAATTTTAAAGGAGTAAATTTGCGAAGTCATTATTGCGCCGATTTGAGTAAAAACGATATCGGCAAAAGTGTAACCGTGTGCGGCTGGGTAAATTCTTACCGCGACCACGGCGGCGTGATTTTTATAGATTTGCGCGACCGAAGCGGGCTGTTACAGCTAGTCTGTGATCCCAAAGATAGCCACTCGGCATACGAGGTAGCAAATACCGTGCGAAACGAATTTGTCCTAAAAGCCGTTGGCAAGATCCGCGCTCGCGGCGAGGGGCTGGAAAATCCAAATTTAAAAACCGGCGATATCGAAGTCGTAGTAGAAAGTTTAGAGATCGAAAATCCGAGCAAGCCGCTTCCTTTCGTAATCGGTGATAAAAGCGTCAACGAGGAAACTAAGCTAAAATACCGCTTTTTGGATCTGCGTGCAGAGGGCAGCTTCGATAAATTTAAAATGCGCTCCAAGGCTGCGATCGCCGCGCGAAATGCTCTTGATAGGCTAGGCTTTGTGGAGGTCGAAACGCCGATCTTAACGCGCGCGACGCCTGAAGGCGCTAGGGATTATCTGGTGCCTAGCCGCGTCTATCCGGGCAGCTTTTACGCGCTCCCGCAAAGTCCGCAGCTTTTTAAACAGCTTTTGATGTGCTCGGGCTTTGATAAATACTTCCAGATCGCGCGCTGCTTTCGCGACGAGGACCTGCGCGCCGACCGTCAGCCGGAATTTACGCAGATCGATATCGAGATGAGCTTCAATACCCAATACGACGTAATGCGCGTAGCCGAGGAGGTTTTAAAGGATATTTTCAAATCCTGCGGCCGCGAGATCGTCACTCCTTTTAGACATATGGAGTATAAAGACGCGATGGAGCTTTACGGCAGCGACAAACCCGATCTGCGCTACGATATGCCTTTCATCGACGTAGCCGATATTTTTGAAAAATCGAGCAACGAAATTTTTTCAAATTTAGCCAAAGACCGCAAGGCTAACCGTGTTAAAGCGCTCAAAGTCGAGGGCGGCGATCTGAAATTTAGCAAACGCCAGATGCAAGGCTTTGAGGAATACGTGAAAAAATTCGGCGCGCAGGGACTTGCGTTTATCCAAGTAAAAGAGGACGGGCTAAAGGGGCCGCTGGTAAAATTCTTTGAAAAAAGCGAGCTGGACGAACTCATCAGCCGCTGCGAGCTAAAGGTCGGCGACGTCGTATTTTTCGGCGCTGGCAAAAAGAAAATCGTGCTTGATTATATGGGCAGATTTAGAATTTTCCTCGCAAACGAGCTCGGTCTGATCGATCCGAACAGGCTTGAGTTTTTGTGGGTCGTAAATTTCCCTATGTTTGAGCAAAACGACGACGGCAGCTACTCTGCGATGCACCATCCTTTCACTATGCCGAACAATCCCGATGAGCCCGATTTGGAGGATATCACGTCGATCGCCTACGACGTCGTGTTAAACGGCATCGAGCTTGGCGGCGGCAGTATCAGGATCCACAAAGCGGACATTCAAGAAAAGGTCTTTAGGCTGCTTAAGATCGAGCCTGCGGAGCAGAGAGAGAAATTCGGCTTCCTGCTCGATGCGCTAAGCTTCGGCGCGCCTCCGCACGGAGGTATCGCGATCGGCTTTGATAGGCTGATGATGCTGGTTACCGGCTCAAGCAGTATCCGCGAGGTCATCGCGTTTCCTAAAACGCAGCGCGCGCAGTGTCCGCTCACCAAAGCCCCTAGCGTCGTTACAGACGAGCAGCTTCGCGAGCTAGGTCTTAGGCTTCATAAGAAGGAGCAAAAATGAAAAGCCTTTTTCTAATCATCGGCGCTCCTGGCAGCGGCAAAACGACCGATGCGAGTATGATCGCTCAGATGAATCAAAGCATCGAGCACTACTCCACGGGCGATCTGCTACGCGCCGAGGTAGCAAGCGGCAGCGCTCTGGGCAGGCAGATAGATGGCTTCATTTCTAAAGGCAATCTCGTGCCGCTTGATATCGTCGTAAATGCTATCGTTAGCGCGATTAAAAGCTCGCCTAAAGACTTCATCATCATCGACGGCTATCCAAGAAGCGTCGAGCAGATGAATAAACTAGACGAGGTGCTGCGAGGCGACGATGATGTAAATCTTAGCGCAGTCATCGAAGTGTGCGTCAGCGAGGAGGTCGCCAAGGAGCGTGTTTTAGGACGCGCTCGCGGAGCGGACGATAACGAGGAGGTCTTTAAAAACCGCATGGCGGTATTTTCAGAGCCGATCGAGGATATCCGTAAATTTTACGGCGACGCGGGCGTATTTTACAGCGTAAACGGCGAGCGCACGGTCGAGGAGATCGTAGCGGACATAAATGCTATAATCGCCGCGCAGATCGAAAAATTAGGCTAGCGCGCTTGGATGGTGGCTTAAATTTAAAGCGCACCCAGCTTCTTTTTTGCATCGCAAGCGGCGCAGATCGTGCTTAAATTTAATGCGCCTCCGAAGCGAGCGTACCTTTAAATTTATAGCTTGCCGTTGCGCGAGATAATTAAAATTTAAGCGTAAATTTAAGTAGCCCGCTGTGTAAATTTAAATGCGAGCGTCAAATGCAAGCGGATTTTAAATTTAATGAAATTTTGGATCTGTTTGTGGATGCAGAGATTAAAATTTTAAGGATAGATATGGTTAGAAAATTTTTACTTAGTATGGCTTTGTGCGCGGCTGCATTCGCCGCGGGCGGGTTTGTGCCAAGCGGCTCCGCGGCGCAAACTCAGCCGTTAAGCGTCAAAGAAGCGCTTAAATTAAGAGATGATTCTTTTGTCGTAATCGACGGCAAGATAAAATCTCAACTCAAACACGAGCATTATAGATTTGTGGATCAAAACGGCGATAACATCGAGGTTGAGATCGATGATGACGTTTGGCGCGGCGTGAGCGTGGATGAAAATACGCTCGTGCGAATTAGCGGCGAGATCGACAAAGATTTTACAAACACGACGATAGACGTGAAAAATATCAAGATTTTAAATTCTAAATAAAGGAAAACTATGGATCTTTCAAAGATAAAAGTGGGCTCAAACCCCGATAAAATCAACGCAGTAATCGAGATACCTTACGGCTCGAATATCAAATACGAGATCGACAAAGCAAGCGGCGCGCTCTGCGTAGATCGCGTGCTATACGGCGCGATGTTTTACCCGGCAAATTACGGCTTCGTGCCCAATACCTTGGCAGACGACGGCGATCCTGCAGATGTTTTGGTGCTAAACGAATACCCGCTTGCCGCCGGTAGCGTGATCCCGTGCCGCCTAATCGGCGTTTTGATGATGGAGGACGAAAGCGGCATGGACGAGAAGCTGCTTGCCGTGCCGGTTAGCAAGATCGATCCGCGATATGAGGGCATTAAAGGGGTCGCCGATCTGCCTAAAGCGACGCTGGATAAGATCAAAAATTTCTTCGAAACCTACAAGCTTTTAGAGCCGAATAAATGGGTCAAAGTAAAGGACTTTGCAAGCGCCGCGGAAGCGGAGAAAATTCTAGACAAAGCGATCAAGGCTTATAAATAATCTCCTTTTTGCGCACTCGGCGCTAAAATTTAATCAAATTTTGACCGATCCGTTCGGTCAAAATTTATCTTTAAATTTAAATTCTACAAATTCTCAAATTTTAAAATATTTTAAATTCCGCGCAAATTTTACCTGAAGCCTGCGCTTGGTTTTTTGTTTATTTTTTCGGCAGTTAAGCTAAACAGCCTTGGGTTATTAAATAAAGATTTTTTAAAACTAGATTGCGTGAAATGGTGCGACGAGGATCGGAGCTCTACAAACTAATGGCAGAAAAATTCCGTGGGCCAAAAGGTTTCATAGAGATCGCAGTTAAAATTTCAAAATTCGCTATCTTAATTTTGAAAGAGACCGCGGGCGTCATTGCAAAATTACAGAGCTGACATCATAGCAGACAGGAGCCTTTGGGCTGCCGCGCTACGTAAAATTTTAAAATTTAAAAACACCACAAAATCAGACGATACCATGTAATTGGTAAGCCTCAGATAGCGGTAAAATTTCTATACCGAAAGTGCAGCGGCATTTGTGCAGTTACGCGTTTTATAAAATTCTATAAATTTTTCGCTAGATCGTCGCAGAATAAAATTTAACCCACTCTTTTTATATAAACTTTTGCCGATCTGGAAAGCAGCTGAGAGATTTGATAAGCGGCACTCTTGTTTATACGCTCAAAAAGTAGCTGCGGTTTTACCGAGCCGTTTAGAATTTTAAAGATCAAAATTTGGACTAGATATTAAATTTAGTCCAAATTTTATTGAAATTTACAAGGTAAGTTCGAAGGTCAGCTTAAAATTTCGCCCCGGGGCGTAGAAGCGGTTTATGCCCAGACTATCTGATTTGCGAACCATATTCGTGGTGCCGAAAGACCTTACCGATCTGGCAGATTCCCAAGTTAGATACTTTTCGTCCGTTATGTTGTAGCAGCCGAATCTGAAGGTTAAATTTTTAGTTGGCTTGACGTATGTTACTAGGTCTAGTACTTTGTAGCTGGAGCTTAACCAGTGCGCTCTGTAATCGGTTACCGGATGTCCGTTTATAGGATCTCCGCTTTGCTTTTCGTTTTTCCAAAACATATTGTAGGTATCTTCGGGCTTTTTAGCCGATACGGTCGTAAGGTATATATCAACTCCGAATTTGTCATTTTTCTCGGCGTAGCCTACGTTATATACCGAAGTCTTGGGCTGTATCGCATTCATCGGCACCAAACCGTCATCATCTGTTAAAATTTTACCCTTTTGTTTCGTAAATTTATATCCTACATAAAATCCGCCCAGACTATCGGAGATATCGCTTAGATTAAATTTAGAGCTTATCTCTATGCCGTTTACTTTAGCTCTTTGTCTATTTACGTTTTGATACATATCAAAATCAAGCGCGCTATTTGCGTTTGTATTTACTCTTTTTGTGCCTTGGTATTCCAAGTCTAAGAAGTCTTGATAGTCCGTTTTGAATCTGCTAATCGTAATATAACTCTGACTTTCGCTATGAAAGGTAACGGCAACCTCTTTGGTTTTAGCTATTTCGGGTCTTAGATCCACATTCGGCTTTATCGTAAAGTCGGGATGCTTAAACGCAAGATATAGCTCATCCGTAGTAGGAGCCCTAAAGGCTTTGGAATATTTTGTTTGAATTCTCACAAACTCAAGAGGGTTAAAATTTAAACCCACGGCATAGGAGTTGTTTTTATACTCCTTCGGCTTTGACATGTACTCTATATTTCGCTCAGCATTCGTTGCATTCAGCGCATCGACTTCGGCTTGCTTTGCTAGGTATGCGTTCCTGGCTGCCACATAATCCGACCAATTTGGATAGTCGCTCCACTTAGGCTCCGGAAGCGGATTTTTAGCAAGCGGTATAAATAATCCCTCAACCATACCGTCAGGGATCTTTGGAGTTTTGCCCGGAACATAGCCGGGTTTGTATCTTACTCTATCGTATCTATAGGCTAGATTGAAATCAAAAAAGTCATTTACTATAACGTCGTCCGCTACGTGAAAGACTCCGTTCTTGCTTTCGACAGGTATTAAAAATGACGTTTCAGGCTCGGTTTTAGGGCATTTCAGTGCATTGAATGCATCTGCACCTTGGCAATCACCTGGAGCTGTATCTGCCCACCACTGAGGATTCGTAGCGTCAAAACCCGCTCTATTTACCATAGATTTATTGGTTTTTATATATTTTAATCCATATGAAAGGCTATTTTCCACACTCAAAAGATTAAAATCTTTGCTAAAATCCAGATCAAACTGCTTAGTATCGGTATTTAGATCCCTTTCTTTCCAGTCTCTTTCAAGATAGCCCTGTGAGTTTGGTAAAAGCATATTAAATTCATTAGAATCTTGTTTGACTATGCCATTAGTATAACTAGGTTTAATTACCTTATATCTCTTTCCGTTTAAGGTCTCTTCGTGTATATCAAATTCATAATTCTTTCCATTTGAACCCGTAAAATTATAGGTTGGATTATTTAGGGGTAGACTCATTTTTTCTATTGGATCAGAATTGAAGGGAATTCTATAAAGCGTTAACGGACCGTTACAGTTAAATTCTTCGCAGTTTAATTTCATATTACTTATATTTGGAATGGCATAACCCGATAAATACGTTTTTCCATTTGAATCAATTAATCTCGTCATTCCTCCCGGACCGCCTCTATCTATGTTAAATTCGTTTCCGTTTGAGTCTACTATATTATTGTTGCCATCTCTTTTTATTATAGGATTTGCTATTTCTGCGCAATTATCGCCTCTGCAATACTCCTCCGTTCTGGCTCTTTGTTTGATTCTTTGATTAGAGAATGAAAATTTTACGCTATCCCAAAGCGGCGTTTCGGTAAAATTTTCGTAAGCGATACCTCTATTTTCTCTCTTACTAAGATCGTCCGTGTATCTCTCTCCGAGCTTGCTTTCGAAAAAATCGGGATTAGTGATTGATCTTGGATAGAGCGTATATGAGTAGTCGTTGCCTTTCGATCTATTTTTAGAATCATCATTCATGAGGGTAATTCTATTTTCATCATTTGGCTGAAAGGATATTTTAACTAAGGTGCTCTCTTTTTTGATAGTATAAGGATCAGTTTGCTCCCTCTCCCTTCCTCTTACGCTATCGTCGTAGGTGCCGTATCCGTAGTTTCTAAGCTCGTGAGAATTTCTATCTGTTCTGATTACTAAAAAGTCAAACCAATTAACTTTCGCAGCTAGAGTATGAGATCTCATTTTCTCCTTATCTCTGCTAGAAATACCAGCTTTAAAGCCATAAAACCAATTTTTATCGATTAAATAATCCCGTGCATCCTTGGTCTCGAACATAACGGAGCCTCCAAGTGCGCCAGAACCCGCTTTTATCGAGTCTGCGCCCTTGGTGATAGTAGCTTGTTTGACGTTTTCCATCTCGATGCCGTTTCTAGTGTTATTAAAATTTCCATATCCTTCAAAGATCTCTTTAAAGCCTTGCGAGCTTAAAGTCTCTGCTTGATGAAGTCCGTCTATCGTGATGGCGACGCGGTTTTCGTCCACTCCGCGGATCGAGTAGCCGCTAGAACCCATCCTGCCCGCCTCTACGACGCTAACCCCCGTTTCATATTTTACGAGGTCTCTAGTGTCGGAGACTTGCTGCTTTTCTAGCGTTTTGGCGCTCTTTTTTGTTTCGCCGACTTTTTTGGTAAGCGGGTCGCTTTCTACGTTTCCCGTAACATTGATCTGCCCTAAATTTTGGGAGCCACCTTCGCTATCGTCCTGTGCAGCTAAAGTGGCCGCGCATAAACAAAACGCTCCCGCCGCTGCAATGGAAAACCTAAATAAGCTCATTTTGATCCTTTTATAATACTATTTCTCATAGGCGTTATTAAAAAGAGTAGTATATTAGTGAAAAATTCTTTAAATTTAAATTAAAAAGAATTTATTTATCATTTATAGTTATAAAATTTAATTAAATTTAAAGAATTCCCAGGTTTACGCCTTTATCTCTTAAATTTACATTTTTTAAAATTACAAATTTTTACTTTAAATTTAAAAGTATTTTTATGAAATACAAACGATGAGACAGTGAGTAAATTTTAAGATTTTAACTTGAGAAATTTTAAAATTTTATCATAAGTGAGCGGAATTTTATCTACCCGTAGTATATAGCTGGCATCATGGCAAATTAGTATTTCTAGGAAGCTGCGCCTAAGATAATTTATAAAATTTAGAATTTTAAAATTCTAAAAAATTTGATAGCTCGCTGATTGCGTAGCCTTGTTTGCGCGCAAGCATGCAAGCTTCACGGATTAAGGCGCGCTCGGTGCGATGCCGTGCTTATCATCGATGAGTTCTGCTTCGTTTAATTGCTTGTATTCGTCGCAGCCGATCTGCTCTGCTAAATCGCATGCTTTCCCGTAAAATTCTTTTGCTAAGGATCTATCTTGTTTAATATGCCATCCATTTTTGTATAAATCCCCGAGATAACTACACGAGTCCGCATCCCCGCTCTCGCAAGTATTTTTAAGCAAATTTAGCCCGCTTTGATATAGGCTTTCTGCTTTTTGGTAATTACCTGCTTTGTAAAAGTCTCCCAGAGTCAAGCACGCCGCCGCCCTGCCGCCATCACAAGCCTTTTGGTATAAATCCGCAGCCTTTTTGAAATCCTTCTCTACGCCCCTGCCGTCTATATATAGATCCGCTAGGCGCTGGCACTCATATAAGTCGCCTTCATCGCATTTCTTTTGATTTATTTGAGCCTTCTTTTGGTACAAAACAGCCGCTTTTTTATATAAGCTCTCCGACTTTTGCAAGTCCTGCTCGACCTTGTCGCCGTTTTTATATAAATATGCAAGGTTATTGCACATATCTGCATCACCGTTATCGCAAATCATTTGACGCAAAACCATAGCCTTGTGCTTGTCTCTTGGGACGCCGATACCGGATTCGTATGAAATTGCAAGCAAATTGCACGAAAACATATTACCGCCGTCGCAAGCCTTTTGATGCAGGTTCGCCGCCTTTTGATAATTTTGTCTAACGCCATAGCCTTCGAAGTATAGTCCTGCAAGCTCATAGCAACCGGTCATATCTCCGTCATCGCAGGCTTTTTGATAAAAATTCGCCGCTTTTTGATAGTTTTGAGTGACGTTCCTGCCGAATCTATATAGGTTCCCGAGCCTATAGCAACTTCGCGTATCTCCGCCGTCGCAGCTGCGCTGCCACATTTTTATCGCTTTAGGATAATCGCCGTCCTCATAGAGCTTATCCGCGTCTTCAAAGACTCCCCCCATGCAAAACATAGCTATAACGGCTAGATAAAGATATCTTTTCATTTAATCCCTTTGAAATTTCTGTAAATCTACTCACGCATTCACGGCTTAAAATTCTGCATTTAATATTTTATGATCTCGGTCTGCGCGCGGGCTTAGCGCGCAAGCTTAATGCCAAGCGATCTAGCGCGCAAATCCGGCGCGCACTTAACTCTCTTTTAAAAGCTTAGTTAGTGCCGTGCTGCTTTCATCATGCTTGCGGATGTTTTTATAAATTTTACTAAAATAAGCTTCTAAAAATTCTTGATCGTCGATTCTCTCTTCACCCTTTTTCGGCGCGATCTTTCGGTATTCGCCGCTGCTTTGTAGCTCGAATGCAAGCTCGTTATCGCTTAGCTGAAGTTTTAAAATTTCTTTGAGTTTGTTTTGCAAATTTTCGTTGTAAATCGGGCTCATCAGCTCCAGTCTGCGCTCCAAATTTCGCGGCATCCAATCCGCGCTCGCGATGTATAGGCTGGGCTGCGCGTGCGCGAAGTAAAAAATTCTAGCGTGCTCTAGGTATTTGCCGACGATCGAGATCACGCGGATATTTTCGCTGACGCCCTTAAGCGCCGGGCGCAAGCAGCAGATGCCGCGCACGATGAGATCGATCTTTACGCCCGCGGCGCTTGCTTTATACAGCGCCTTGATCATATCGCCGTCGACAAGAGCGTTCATCTTAGCGATGATCCTGCCGGCAGAGCCTTTTTTCTCCTCGTTTTTTATCATCGCCAGGAGTCGCTCTTTGATCTGCATCGGCGACATAGCGAGGTTGTCAAGCTTGCGGTTTTTGTTGTAGCCCGAGAGGATGTGGAAGAAATTTGTCGTGTCCTTATCGAAGCGGTCGCCGCAGGTAAAAAAGCTCACGTCGGTGTAAATTTTAGCGCTCGAGCCGTTGTAGTTGCCCGTGCCTAAGTGGATATAAAATTTTAACTTGCCTTCCTCTTTTTTGATGATCTGAGTTACCTTGGCGTGGACTTTAAAGCCCGTGATACCGTAGATGACGTGCGCGCCCGCGTCTTCGAGCGCCTTCGCCCAGTGCAGGTTGTTTTCTTCATCAAACCTCGCCTTAAGCTCGACCATCACCGTTACCTGCTTGCCGTCGCTTGCGGCCTCGATCAGGCTCTGGACGATCGGGGAGTTTTTCTCCACGCGATACAGCGTCATACGGATTGAGATGACCTTTGGATCCTTGGCGGCTTCTTTGATGAGTTTTTGCACCGGATCAAAGCTCTCGTAAGGATGAATTAACAAGATATCCTCTTTCTCCATAGCGCTCATAACGGAGGTGTTTTCGTTAAAGGGAGGCAGCGTCTTTGGCAGATATTGCGGGTTAGCTAGAAAGGAAAAATCCTTATTGGAAGCGATCTCCCAAAGCCCGTCCAGCGTAAGCGGCACGGCGCATTCATATATATCTTTGTAAAAAATTTTAAGATGGGAATTTAGAAATTCTAAAAGCTCGGCATCGGCGTCTTTTTCGATCTGAAGTCGTACGAAAGCCCCTTTGCGGCGCAGTTTAAGCCCCGCTTCCAGGATCATCATAAAATCGTCCGCTTCCTCCTCTTCGATTACGATATCTGCATTTCGCGTGACGCGGAAAGCTGCGGAGCTGATGAGCTTGTAGCCGGGGAAAATCTCCTCCGCATGGCGCTTTACGATGGTGCCGATCGGCACGTAGGTGTTTTGCGCGACCTGCACGAAGCGCGGGATCACGCGCGGAATTCTAATCATTCCAAAATGCACCGACTCGGGCGCGCCCTCATCGCAGAGCTTGACCGCAAGGGAGAAGCTGAGATTGTTTAGATGCGGGAAAGGATGGGTTGCATCCACTGCGATCGGGACGATGACGGGCATTATCTGCGAGAAAAAAAACTCGTCCGCCGCCGGCTTTAGCTCGGGCTGCAGCTCGTCGTAGCTTTTGATAAAAAGCCCGTTTTTGCAAAGCTCCTTTTGGATGCCGAAATACTGCTGCTCAAGCTCGGTCTGTTCGTTTCTTAGATAGGAGCGGATCGCGCGTAGCTGCTCAAGAGGCGTCATCTCGTCATCGCCGCTGGTTATAACGCCGGCGGTGAAAAGCTGCTTTAGACCCGCCACGCGTATCATATAAAACTCGTCTAAATTCGTGCTGTAAATCGCTAGAAATTTTAATTTTTCAATTAGTGGAATATCCTTTTTGCATTGTTCTAGCACGCGGGTATTGAAGCGTAGCCAGCTTAGCTCGCGGTTTATAAAATTATTTTGTGTTTGCATAAAAACTCCTTTTTGAATATTAATTCTAAGATTATAGCCCAATTAAGATTAAATTTTAAAGCCCAAATTTTAAGAGCTTGCAAGTGGGGCAATTTAGAATTTAAATTCTGCCCTAATTCCCTGTTTTTCCTAAATCCTTGCACATTTGCGCGTCGCCGTCTTTGCAGCCCAGCTTTAAATACCGCCTCAAATATAAAATTTGCTCTTCTTCCTCCTCGCTCATATCGAGTACCCATTTGCATGCTTCCTTTATATTACCCTTATCGCAAGCCTTCTTGCAAAAATTTTTGCCTTTATTTTTATCTACTTTAGCCCACAACAGCAGTCCGTAAGCGTAGCACGAAGGGTAATGCTCTCCGTTGCAGCCGATTTCATAAAATTTCATAACCTCATTTATATTCTCATTCTCTCTGTTTAACGATGTGGCAAAGTGCCCGCATCCTGCGGGATTTCCCGCATCGCAGGATTTTTTAAAATACTCTTTTGCCGCAAGCTCATCCTTTTTTACGCCCTCGCCGTAAAAATATAAAAGCCCGTAATCGTCGCAAAATTTCGCGTCCAGCTCGCAAGCTCTTTCGTAATATGTCTTGATTTTCGCGTGTTTTTCGTCCAAAGAAGTAAGCGAATACGCTTGTCCCATAAAAATGCAGCCTTTGGCATATCCCAAACTGCATGATTTTTCAAAAAATTCCAATGCCAAATCGTCGTTTTTTCGTGCGCAAGATTTATTATTTAGAATTAAAGCCGCCAAATAGCATGCTTCGCCGTCGCCGCTATTACATTTCTTTAAATTTAAATCGTAAATATCGCACGCAGGCGCCCCTAGAGAATAAATTTCGCTTACGCTCGCGGCTTTCAAAAACAGAACCGACGCTAGTACAAACAATAGTGCTTTCATTTTAATCCTTACGAATGATATAAATTTAAATTTAGATCGGCAGGCGACGTAAATTTTATCTCTTTGCTATCGGCTACGCTTTTGTTGGGTTCTGCCGCGGCTTGCGTTATTAAAGGCGCCAAAATTGCTGGATAAAATTCTTTCATTATCGCTCTTTGCCCTTCTTTGGATTTGCCATCTTTTACTCCTTGGTTGAATTTGAGTCGTATTTATCGCTTATTTCCCAAAAGGCTTTTTTCGCACACTTTACGGGATCGTGTTCCTCCTGATCTCGTAAGCAGTTTTCTAAAGCCGTCTTTAGCGCACAAGACTTTAGTTTAAATATTCTTTCTTCTTCCAAGCGCTCTGAATATTTTTCGCAAGCTATAGCGTAATTATGCGCCGCTCTTTTGACATTGCCTCTTATCGCAATATCATGTATACCGAGGTTAAAACAAGAGGCTGCAATACCTGCCTTGCAAGATTTATCTAATGGCGCAACCGAGGCTTCACGCATACCCAGTTCAAAGCCCATAATATAACCCACATCGGCACACCCGATCATATCTCCGCTATCGCATTTTTCGGATAAAATTTTTATTAGCTTAGTGCACGAGCTATATTTGCCGTTTCCTTTATCGCATTCATTATAAAGATTTTCCTCTTCAGCCGTAGGCTTGCCAGCCATTGCGACAGAAACTAAAAATATCATAGAATAAAATATAAAGCATAGCCTTGTCATTTCAACTCCCCGTATAGTTTATTATAAATTTCTTTCATTTTTCCTCTTGGATTGCACTCTTTGTCTTCCACACAAATTTTAAGTTCATCGTAAAATCCGCAATACTCATGTGCAGATTCCGAATCCATACTACATATTTTTTTAAAGCTTTTTAAAACTCTATCCGTATTTCCGGTGAAATACAGATCTTCCCAATTAAGGCATAAGCAACTCGTCATTAAATTTGCATCGCAACTTTTAACAAGATAATTTATAGCTTCTTCGTCTCTATTTAATGTCAATAAAAGAAGCGCATTTAATTCACAACTTAAATAACGCCTATCGTCGTCGCACTCTTTAGATAAAATTTCAACGAGTTTATTGCACGAGCTATATTTGCCTTCGCCATAGTCACAGGATTTCAAAAGCGTCCTTTGCTCTTCATTTTTAAAATTCTCTAATTCTATTAAGCTTACCAAAGGCGGTTGTGCCGCAGCAGGGATGGCTAAAAATGCCGTTATAAACGCGAGTAACCAAATTTTAAGATAGAATTTTTTCATTAGCACTCCTTACCTCTCTTTGGATTTGCCATCTTTTACTCCTTAATTAAAAAATTTTAATTTTGCATTATACTTTTAGCCGTGTAGTAAATACTTTCTATCACTTTTAATGGATTACATTCGCTATTGCTTAAACACTCTTTTAATTTATCTTCGGCCATGCAAGATGCTTGTAGAAGTTTTTCATCTTTAATGCCAAGTTTGCAAGCTTTTGAAAAACTAGCATACGCTCTATTTATATTATCTGTGCGCCCAAGCTCATCAGATCCTAATTTAAAGCAATAAAACGCTAAATCCGCATCGCAAGCTTTCTGTAATGGTGCAATAGACTCTTCAGTCTTGCCTATCTCATATAGCACATATCCGAGTTCTCCGCATTTTTCGGCATTGCCGCTATCACAATGCTTTGATAATATATCCGTTAGCTTCGTGCAGGCACTATATTTCCCATCGCCCTTATTGCAAAGCGAATATAAATTTGCTAAATCCTTTTCTTTAAAATCGAAACCCGCATACGCACACGAGAATGCCAACATCGCTATCAATACCAAACTTTTCATATCATTGCTCCACGATCCAGTTTAGAAGCTCTTTGCCTCTTTTTATCGGATTACATTTCGTATCTTTTAAGCAAATTTCAAGCTCGTTTTTAAATTTGCAATATTCCTCACTGCCATCAATTTTGGCATCGCAAATTTTATCCAAGCTTCTTATCGCCCTATCGATATTTCCCGTAGCTACTATATCCGTCGTCATTAACGAAACGCAAGATAACAGTAAATTTGCATCGCAAGCCTTGCTTAAAGGAGCGATAGCGTCTCTGTATCGTCCGAATGCAGATAAAAACTCTCCCGCAATCTCGCAGCTCCTAAAATCTTCATTATCGCATCTTTTGGTTAAAATTTCAGCCAGTTTCATACACGCGCTGTATTTCCCATCGCCGTCATCGCAAGAGATCGCTAAATCTTTTTCCTCTTGCGTTTTGAAGTCGTCTATGCTTACTTTTGCCGCCGTAGGGATGGCTATTAATACCGCCATAAACGTGAGTATATAAATTTTAAGATAGAATTTTTTCATTAACACTCCTTGTTTTAAGCGGCGATTATATATAAAAATTTTTAGCTGCTTCTTAAAATTTAAGAGGCGCGGCAGTGCGATAAGTGCGCCGTAATCCCGTCCCGCCTGCGCTTAGATTAAATTTTAAAATTTTCCGTCCGCCACGCACGAAAACTCCATAATCCACCGCTAAATTTCGCTCGCAACGGGTCTAAGTTGCGCAGGCATAATCCGCCGCCCTACTTCCCGTCTAAATTTAAAATTTCGCTCGAAATTTCATCTATCGTCGCGTTGAAATCCTGCGCCAGCGCGCGCTTTAGCTCCTCTTTCGCCGCCATCATATCGCGCACGATCGCAGCTTCAAACTCCTCTCGGTTCAGCGCCTCGTCGCCCTTGGCAAACGCAAAATCCAGCCCAAACCACGTAGCCACGGCAAACGCAGGCACGCACACTACCGCGCCCGGGCCGCATACGAGCCCCGCGCTACCGCTAGTCGCGCTGGCGCCCGCCTTGGTAATGGTCTTCGCGCCCGTTTTAGCCGCAGTTTTAGCGAGGCTCTTGCTTATCAGCTTTGCGCCCAGCACGCCGCCCAGCGCCCCTAGCCCCGTCCCGCTCGCGCGATACGCCTTGCTTTTTAGGCTGAAGCTCTGCGTGACGTTGAGATCAACTTTCGCGCCGTATTTTTTGAGCGTAAAATTTAGCGAGCTCTCATAATTTTTGACGTTCGCCGCAGCGATTTTAGCGATATTTTCGCCAAAATCTTTCGGAAAACTCTCGCTCACGAAGAGCGCAAATTTCTCATTCAGATACGCCCCCGCGTCATCGTCCCACACGCCGTGCCACAGCACCAGATAATCGCTCAGAAACGAGTAATTGAAATCCGCCATTTTCTGTGCGCTAAGCCTCGCGCCCTCGTCGTAAACGGCGTCGATGTAGCTATTCAGCGCGGATGCGGCGTTTGCTTCCGCGGCGAAGCGCGTAGCGTTTAGCTCGCCTCTTAGAACGTCCGCCTCGCGCGCGCTTAAGATCAGCCGCTCGCCGCTTTGCAGCACGATCTGCACGCTCGTTTCGACCGCGCTTTTAGGATGTGTGCCCTCCGCTCCGCTGCCTGCCGTGCGCGTCTGCGCGGCGCAGATCAAACACAGCGTGACGTAGGCAAGCGCAAATATCGTGCCGCTAAAGCGCCCTATTTTGGGCGCGGCTGCGGCTCGCGGCATAAAAAGCACGAAGGCGCAAAGATGCAAGATCGCGCAGTAAAAGAGGAAATCTCCCGCGCAGATCAGAAACAAAAGAGCGATTTTTAGCGCGCTAGGGCTCTGCGACAGCGCCAGCTCGAACAGCGCGTTTTTATAAAATTTCAAAGCGTAAATTTCATTTAGCAGAGCGGATTTGAAGTGCGCTTGCGGCGCGGTAGATTTTAAAATTTCAAAAATTTCAGCTACCGATGCGGGGCTTGGTGCGGAATTTTCAGCCAAATTATCGGCGGACGCGTTCGGCGTGGCGGGAGTTGGAGCTAAATTTAAATTTTGTACTGCGGCTGAGCTTGCCGTAGAATTTTTAGCGAAGGTTTGCGGCGCAGCGGCGGGATCTGCCTTAGAATTTTCAGCCGAGACCTGCGCTACCGTGACGGAGCCCGCTTTAAAATTTGCGGGCGAAGCGGTAGTATTTTTGGCAGTGCCCGGCGCGGACTTGACGGCATTATCAGCCTCGGAATTTCGCACAACTATGGTGGCGTTATTCACAGTGGAATTCGTAGCGGATTTAGCGACGTTATTTGTTGCAAAATTTCCGACGGACGCGGAAGCGTCGTTTGTCGCGAAATTTTCAGCGAATGCGGCGGTGCGGGCGGGCGGAGTAAAATTTATCGCGGAATTTAAAGAGTGTGCGACAGCATCTGCGCCGTCTGCGAGCCGCAAATAGGCTAAATTTAGAGCGAAATTTACCGCTACGGCAAGCGCGGCTAGCAGCAAAATACTAAGTTTGAGCGATAAAATTCTAGGATTTTTAATCTCTTTTAGGCTGATCTTAAGCACCGCCAGACGCATCAGAGCAAGCCCCGCTGGCAGCGTCGTGAGCGTCACGAAAAGCTCCGCGCCGCGCAGATCCGCTAGACCTAGCGCCAAAGTGGCGCTTAAAAGGATCGCGCCCGCGCAGGCAAAAACCCCGCTTATCAGCCTGCCTCTAAAAATTTTAATCAAAGTCCCGCCGCTGCGAAATAGCGCCGCATTGGCGCGCTGCTTCGCCTCGTAAAAAAAGCTAAATAGCACCCGAAATAGCGCGTAAGCCCAAAACGCCGCCAGCATGCAAAAGCCCGCGTCACTGAAATCCTGCGCGTAAAGTGCGAAACAAAAAACGCTAACGATCAGCGCTAGCCTAAGCGCTATTTCACAGATCCAGCGGCGCGTCGTCGTCATCGAGCCTGTTTGCCTCATTGATCTTTGGAATGCCCATCTCTTCGATATTTAGAGGCGGTGCGGGTTTAAATTTCGCCTCGTCCTCTTGCGCCTCAAAAGGCGGCTCATCGCCATCGACTCTTTCAAAATTTGGAACATCCATTCGCTGCGCACTCCCCGCGCTTTGCGATACACCCTCTTCACCTTGCCGCGCGCCTTTCGTGCCCCGCGATGTGTCTTTTACGCCCTGCGGAGTGCCTGCTAAATTTTTATGCGCATATGTTTCGGGCGCGCCGCCGCCCGCTATTACATCATCTAAATTTTGCCCCTTGAATTTTTGCTTTTGCGGAGCGTCTTGTGCCGCGCGACGCACCTCTGCCAAGTCATGCTCTGCGCTAAGCTTAGACTCGCCGTCTATCTCCTCGCCGTCCTGCCCGCCGCTTTGACCGAAGCTAGGCATCTCGTCAAAATCGATATTTACGCTGGAATTTCTGGCGCTGGCGGAGCTTGCGTTTAAATTTACGCCGCTATTTTGCGCTTCGTTAAAATTTTGAGCTTCATTAAAATTCTGCGTTAAATTCTGCGCCGTATCGAGGCGCACTGCAGTAGGCTCCTCAAAGCCCTGATCTTGCAGCTGCGAGACGTAGTCGAGATTGTCGTTTTCGTTAAAGATCGCGCTCTCGCTGGGCTCGCCGCCGAAGCTCGTATCGACAAAGCGGGTAAATCTGCCCTGAAAGCCCACCTCGATCGTCCTGCCCGCCTCGCCCGAGCGGTTTTTGCCGACGATGATTTCGGCTTTTTCCTGATAGTCGTTGCGCCTAAATACGGGCTCGCCCGCGTCCTTGCCCTCGGCCTCTAGCCGCGAAATGCGCTCGCGCTCCATCTGCTCCTTATAAACCTCGTCGCGATAGACGAAAAGTATAATGTCGGCGTCCTGCTCGATCGCGCCGCTTTCGCGCAGATCGCTTAGCATCGGGCGTTTGTTCGAGCGCGCCTCAAGCGAGCGGTTTAGCTGCGACAGCGCGATGATCGGGATGTTTAGCTCGCGCGCTAAAAGCTTGAGCCCGCGTGAAATTTCGGCGATTTGCAGGTGGCGCTCGGAGTAGTTGCTCGTGCTCGTCATAAGACCGATGTAATCAATCACGCAAAGCTCGATATTGGCGTCCGCGGATTTGAGTTTGCGCAGCTGAGTGCGGACTTGGTGGATGTTTACATAGCCGATGTCATAGACGAAAAGCGGCATATTCAGCACCGCGTCGCAAGCGTCGTTAAAACGCGTCCAGTCGTCGTCGCTGAGCTTGGCGCTCATTATGTCGCTTAGCGGTATCGAACTAAGCGCGCTTAGTATGCGATACATCAGCTGCACGGAGGGCATCTCGAGCGAGAAAAATACGACGCCTTTGCCGCTTTGCAGCGTTTTCATCATCAAATTTAGCGCAAAGGCGGTCTTGCCCATGCCGGGGCGAGCGGCGATGATGATGAGCTCGCCTGGTTTTAGCCCCTTCGTGCAGTCGTTTAGGAAGCGAAAGCCGGTATCCAGCCCCACGAGCTCCGAGCCTGCGAGCGCCTTTTGGCGCTTCAGCTCCTCTACTACGTCGGCGATGATCTCGTGCGATTTTTTGATGCCGCCGTGGCGCTCCTCGTCGATGAGCTCGTAAATTTTAGAGCTGATTTTATCGGCGGTATCTTTGCTGCGCACGGCTTCGTTTACCATCGAAGGGATCTCGTGCGCGACCTTGATTAGCGAGCGCTTGATCGATTTTTCGCGCAGCTCGAGCGCGTATTTTGGGGCATCGACCACGCCGCTGGTGGCTACAACCTCGGTAAATGCGCCATCGTCGTAGCGCTCGGCTAGCCATTTTTTAACGAAGCTTGGCGCGATCGGCTCGTTGTGCGAGGAGCATTTGACGATTGCCTCGTAGATGTCGGCGTGCGGCTTATAGAAAAAATCGCCGACCGAGATTATCTCGCTCAGCTCGCCGTATGCGTCCTCGTTTTGCAAAAGCGAGCTTAAAATCGCACGCTCCATATCCAGATCGTATAAATTTGCAGGCACATTCTGCTTCGTTGCCATCGCTTCCCCTCGTTTCGCGCGCTTTTGCGCGTCTAAATTTTAAGCTCTATAAAATCGTAAATTTTAATCCACAGCCCCGGTACGCGCTTTTGAAAACCGATGCGGCTTTGAACGCTCGTCGCGAGACCTTAGAACTATCGCAGCTTCGAAAGTTTTGTGCTTCCGCAAAGCCGCGTAATTTTAAGCCGCTGAACTCTTATGCCGCATATACCGCAACGGCTTTGAGGCTACACCCAAAGGCTGGTGCGGCGGATTTAAAATTTTGAAATTTCATAGAGCTTGAAATTTTTTCTGGGCTTATAATTCTTTACAAATTTTAAGCCCGCCTAATAAAATTTGGCGTCTCAAAGCTCGGGCAGTAAATTTTGCGCCCAAGCTGCGGCGGGCAAACTTTGCCAAATTTAAACCGAAACGTCGCGATCTGAAATTTTTCAAACGCCTTAAACAATGAGCCAAATGCCGTGGCATTTAAATTTAACGCTCGCCCTCTGTTTCGCAAAACAGTGCGTCCGTCGCGCTAAATCGCGTTAAATTTAACGCGGCTCGACTTCTGCGCCGTGCCTTGAAATTTTACGCCGCAAATTTAGCGCCCAATCGCAAGGTTCAAATTTTAAAATAAAATTTCACGGCGAATTGCAAAGTTAAAATTTCAAACCCAAAATTTAAAAACAAAATTCCAGAGCTAAAATTTAAATCCAAAATTCCAAGCCGTTTTTCAAAGGCCCAAATTTAAAAGCGCCGCCTCGGAATTAAATTTTAAAATTTTACGCCTCAGACAGACTGTGTTGATGAGCCTAAACTAACCGCGATGAGCCCAACGCGCCCAAACGCCGAGCCGCGCGGCTGAGTCACGCGCCATAAAGACTTTAGCAAACCAGGCGCCCCGCGGCCCTCACGCTCCTTCGCGAGCCCGCACCTCGTCCTCGACCTCTTGCAAAAACCGCTCCACGAGCTTGCTCTCCTCGAGTTTGGCGACCACTTCGCCGTGGCGCATCACGATGCCGCGCCCGTTGCCGAACGCTATCGCCACGTCCGCACCCTTCGCCTCGCCGATCGCATTTACGACGCAGCCCATGACGCTGATATTTAGCGGCGTTTTGATGTGCGCGGTTTTTTCTTCGACGATTTTGATCGCGCTTAGCAGATCGCTTTGCAAACGCCCGCAGGTAGGGCACGATATGATATTAACGCCGCTTTTTTGCACGCCCGCGTCCTGCAGGATCGCGCGCGCGACGCGGATCTCCTCCTCAAGCTCGCCCGTGATACTCACGCGCATCGTATCGCCGATCCCCTCCATCAGAAGCGCGCCCAGCGCGATTGCACTCTTGATGCTCGCGTGGAATTTCGTACCCGCCTCGGTCACGCCCAGATGAAAAGGATACTCGCACAGCGGGCGCAGCGCGCGATACGCAGCCACCGTGCTCGGCGCGTCCGAAGTCTTAAGCGAAATCGCGATGTCGCTAAAGTCCTCATCCTGCAGCAGCGCGACGTTATACAGCGCGCTTTGTACCATCGCCTCTACGCTGCGGCCGTATTTTTGCTCAAACTGCTCCTCGAGTGAACCCAAATTTACGCCGATGCGGATGGGCAGGCTGCGAGCTTTGCACGCGCGCACAACCTCTTTGATGCGGTCCTTGCCGCCGATATTGCCCGGATTGATGCGGATAGCATCGACAAACTCCGCAACCTGCAGCGCCAAGCGAAAATTAAAATGGATGTCCGCTACGATGGGAAGCGGCGAGCTTTTTTTGATGCGTGCGAGCGCGTCCGCGTCCTGCTTATCGAGTACGGCGCAGCGCACGATGTCGCAGCCGGCAAAGTACAGGCGGTTAATCTGCTCTAGCGTGCCCTCCACGTCCTTCGTTTTAGAAAAGCTCATCGACTGCACGGAGATGGGCGCGCCGCCACCGATTTTGACGGAGCCGACGGAGATTTGGCGGGTCGGATAGCGATTTTTCAAATTTAAGCCTTTAGAATTTTTTGCGCTATTTTATTCAAAACGGGGTTAAAATTTAATAATTCGCACTCGCTAGCCGCCGTAGAATTTCACCCGCTGAATTTTGCTTTTGCGCTTACGAAAAATTTCATTTTGCCGCGAAATTTGAGCGAATAAAGTCTATAAAATTCCGCCATCTAATAAAATTCTAAAAATTCCGGTAGCAAATAAAACTATACAAAATTTTATGGCAAGCGAAATTTAATAAACCACGCAGCCAAGCAAAATTCCGCAAACTTGGCAGGCAAGCGAAGTCCTGCGACGTAAAATTACAAAATTAAGCTTTTGAAATTTCCGCGAAATTTTACCCACAGTATCGTCGCAGCGCTCACTCGCGCAAAACGAGTGCAGTATGGTTTATCCTAGCAGCGCGGCATGCAGCCGTGAAATTCAAAGCAAGTAGATGAAATATGAACATTCTATCTTTAATTGCAGCATTAGGGCATTGTTTCGCACGGCGACAAAGCCGAAAAAACATCAGCGTTCGTGTTTGCACACCGCGCCAGTATCGCGATCTTATAGAGGCAGCAAAATTTAAACCGCCTACGCATATAAATTGCGCCGGCGTGCCGCCTAGGCTAGCGCACTAGCTCCATATCCACCTTGACCCTGCTCATCTTGTCCTGCAGCATATCCATCACCGACTCATTGCGCGACGAAGCGTCATCCGTCGGGGCTTCGTGCTGCTGCCACTTACTTTTCGGCGCGGCAGGACCCCACTGCGACGAAAATATCAGCCCGCGCTTTTTCTCGGTCTCAGGCGCAGGCTCGTAAGGCTGTGGAGCGGGCTTCGCCCAACGCTCATCATAACGCATCGCAGCACCTTGTCCTAACGCATTACCCCGCTCTGGCGACGACATCTTACCAAGCGCGCTACCGCCAGGGCGCCCTATCGCACGGCTAGAGTGAGCAGATGTGGGAAGATAGGGCGCGCGGGCATTTTGACGAGCCGTATATTTCGTGGCGCTCGAATGAGATGCAGCTGTATGCTCCATAGTGCCAGAACGAGTTGCACTATAGCCGTAGCGAGCTTGCGGCTGTGCAATTCGAGCCGTCGCTAATTTTCGAGCTTGTGCGTCTACGATTTTGCCGGTCTGATCATCTGCACCTCCGTGAGTTTGCGCGCTTACGCTTCTCCGCATATCTGCGCCTCTGTAAGTTTGCGCAGTATCGCGGGCGTTTGGCGCTTCATCCTCATAAATACGGGTCTTTGGCAAACGCATCAGCGTAGCGACCAGGCTCTTGCTAGCTCCATTCTGACTGCTTGATTGATTAGCCGGGCGCTTATATGCTTTATTTCTCGCAGAACGCGATACGGAATTTTGCCCGGAATTTTTAGTAAAATTTTTCGCACTTTTTTGCGTGGAATTTTTAGCGAAATTCTTAGATGCGCGCGTATTTTTTGTGAGCTTGGATTTGGAAAGGCTTTTAGCATTTGCAGGTTTTTTAGCATGCGGCTCGGCAGAGGATCTTGCCGCTATATTTTTGCTCGAATGATCTTTGGCTCGCAAATTTTGAGATGAAATTTTATATTTATGGTTTTGCTGCGTGGCGGTAGATTTGTGGCTTTGCTGCGCGGCAAAAGCGCCAGAAAAGCTCGTCAAAATGAACGCAATTAAAAAAATACGAGCTAAATTTTTCATCATTTTCCTTTCCATGGATTTTAGGCGAAATTTAGCAAAGCTTAGATTAAGCCGCGTTAAATTTAATGAGTGAGGCTATGAAATTTCAGCTCTAATTCCAAGCCGTATCGCCAAACAAAAGGCTAAGCTTTAAAAATTCAGCAGCTAGGATTCTGTTTGGCAATAGAATTTTATCACACTAAAAATATGACGCCACGAAAAAATTTTATCTTGTAAGTGTTTAGGTGGGATAGCTGAAAATTTTAAAGTTTTAGAATTCTGCGCTTAAATTTTGAGTGGCAAGTCAGAATTTAAGGTAAAAAGCAAGCTCAGATAAAATTTTTAATTTTAAAGGATAATGCGGCAAAACCGCAAATTTGCGATGAGATACGAAATTTATAAGATCATGCAGTGACTAAAAATCACACCGCTTAATCGCTAATTCATAATAAATCGCCGCGCTTCAGACGTATCTAAAAATGCGGCACATATCATTTTAGCGGCGCATAGCAAAAATATCGCCGCGCATAAAGCATTTCGCGGCGCTGTAAAAATCTCGCAGCGCCGTTTCAATGGCATAGGAGCGCCGAATGACGCTCCCATGGGGCTACATCATTCCGCCCATACCGCCCATTCCGCCCATATCAGGCATTGGAGGCATTGCAGGTTTCTCCTCTTTAATCTCGCTGACGGTCGCTTCGGTCGTTAGAAGCAGGCTTGCGACGGAGACCGCGTTTTGAAGCGCGATACGCTCAACCTTGACTGGATCGATGATACCTGCTTCAAACATATTGACATACTCGCCGTTTGCAGCATTGAAGCCAAATTTTTTGTCTGAGCCTTGCTCGACCTTATTAGCTACGACGCCTGCATCAAATCCCGCATTCTCGGCGATCTGGCGAAGCGGAGCGAAAAGCGCGCGCTTAACGATGTCCGCACCGATAAGCTCGTCGCCGCTTAGAGCTAGTTTTACGCTAAGTCCAGCTCTGATTAGCGCAGCGCCGCCGCCGATTACGATACCCTCGTCTACGGCTGCTTTGGTTGCGTTTAGAGCGTCGTCCACGCGGTCTTTTTTCTCTTTCATCTCAGTTTCGGTCGCAGCGCCCACCTTGATAACCGCAACGCCGCCGCTAAGCTTAGCCATGCGCTCTTGAAGTTTCTCTTTGTCGTAATCGCTCGTAGTCTCTGCGATCTGAGCTTTGATCTGCAAAACGCGCGCGTCGATATCTTTTTTCTTGCCCGCGCCGCCTACGATAGTGGTGTTATCTTTGTCGATCACGATGCGCTCGGCTTGTCCGAGATCGGCCATAGAAGCGCTTTCTAGCGTTCTGCCAAGCTCCTCGCTGATGACGGTGCCGCCCGTTAAAATCGCGATATCTTCAAGCATCGCCTTTCTGCGATCGCCAAATCCTGGTGCTTTGACCGCGGAGATGTTTAGCACGCCGCGAAGTTTATTTACGACCAAGGTCGCAAGCGCCTCGCCCTCGATATCCTCGGCGATAATTAGAAGCGGTTTGCCGCTTTTTTGAACCTGCTCCAAAACTGGTAATAGGTCTTTTAAATTTGTAATTTTTTTGTCAAATAGAAGCACTAGCGGCGAGCTTAGCTCGACTAGCATTTTCTCGGCATTTGTAATGAAATATGGGCTTAGATAGCCGCGGTCAAACTGCATTCCCTCGACTACGTTTAACTCATCGTTGATCGATTTCGCCTCTTCGACAGTGATAACACCGTCTTTACCGACCTTCTCCATCGCGTCTGCGATCAGATCGCCCACCGCGCTGTCGTTATTGGCAGAGATCGTAGCGACCTGAGCGATCTCTTTTTTGCCACTTACTTTTTTAGATGATTTTTTTAGCTCCTCGATGATAGCAGCGCTAAATTTATCCATACCGCGTTTAACTTCGATCGGATTTGCGCCCGCAGTTACGTTGCGTAGACCCTCTTTAAAGATCGCGTGAGCTAGCACGGTTGCTGTAGTAGTGCCGTCGCCTGCTTGATCGTTGGTTTTGCTCGCTACTTCGCGCACCAAAGAAGCACCCATATTCTCTAGCGTGTCTTTTAGCTCAATCTCTTTGGCGACGGTTACGCCGTCTTTCGTGATCGCAGGAGCGCCGAAGCTTTTTTGGATTAAGACATTGCGACCGCGAGGTCCCATCGTAACTTTTACAGCGTCGTTTAGCTTCCTAACGCCCGCGTAGAGTTTGTTTCTTGCGTCGTCTGAAAAAATAATCTCTTTTGCCATTTTCAATCCTTTTTATTTAATTATGCCTAAAACATCTTCTAAATTTAAGATAAGGTATTTCTTATCATCTAAGCTAATCTCGCTGCCTGCGTATTTTGCAAACGCTACAGTATCGCCATTTTTGACGCCTTCACATTCGCTGCCGACGGCTACGATTTTGCCGGTCGAAGGCTTCTCTTTTGAAGCATTGTCGGGGATGATGATGCCCGAAGCGGTCTTTTTGGTTTCCTCCTCGCGCTCTATTAGAACGCGCTTGCCAAGTGGTTGAAATTTCATTTCAGTCCTTTCTTTGATTTGTGATTTCTAAAATTGGCACTCAATGTGTTTGAGTGCTAAGATTATATGCAAAATTTAAAATCTTGTCAATAGTTTATGAAAAATTTTTATAAAACTTTAGTGATTTAAACTCAAGTATTGAGATTTCAAACGTTAAATTTTAAGGGCTATAATACCCTCAAATTTTAAATTTTAAGGGGACGAAATGAAAATTTTCGGCATAATCGCAGGAATTTTAATCCTGCTTATCGTAGGCGCGGGCTGCCTATTTTTCAGCGATTTTGGCAACAATCTTACTAAGCCTTACATAGAAAATTTGATCAAAGAAAAAAGCGGCCTTGACGTGAAGCTTAAGAAATTCGATCTAAATTTCGGCGATCTGGACATCAGTGCCAACGTAAATGACGCTGCGAATGTAAACGTAAAGGGTAAATACTCGCTTTTTGCGCGCTCTTTCGATCTTAGTTACGACGCAAACGCGCACGATCTAGCCAAACTCGGCATAAAGACGAGCGAAGGACTAAGCCTCAAAGGGCAAATTTTAGGCGATCTTGACAAATTCAGCATCAACGGCAGCGGGCGGATTTTTGATAGCAACGTAAAATTTTTAGCAAATTTAAAAGACCTTAGTCCGCTTGATCTACAAATCGACGCTAAAGCTCTAAACGTCGAAAAAGCCCTTGCCGTGGCCTCTCTGCCGATCTATGCCAAAGGAAACATCGACGTGCTCTCAGACATCAAGGCTAGCAGCGGCGGCGCAGAGGGCAACGCAAGCATCAAGAGCTCAAATTTGATCCTAAACGAATCTGCGTTTAAAGATATGAATATCTCCATCCCAAAGGGCGTGCAGATCACGCTAAACTCGGACATCACGGCGCAAAATGACGTCCTGCGAGCAGCAAGCAAGATCGATTCGACTCTGGGCAAGATCAGCGCCGAAAAGTCGGAATTTGATCTGAAAAGTAAAACTTTAAACTCAGATTTTAATTTAAACGTGCCCGATCTAGCGAAGCTCGAAAGCCTTATCGGGCGTAAAATTTCAGGCGACGTTAAAGCAAACGGAAATTTAAAGACCGATTTTTCTACGCTTGAGCTTTCAAACTCGCAAATTTCGGCGTTTAGAGACGCGCTTAAAGCGGATACGGAGGCCAAATTTGACCTGAAAAACAAAAACGGCGAGCTGTCCGCGAAGCTAAACGCAAACGATCTAGCCGCGCTGCAAAACGTCCTGGGAGTGAAGCTGCAAGGCAAGGCAAATGGCGAGCTTAGCGCGGCTCTAGCGCAAAATGAACTTAAAAATCTAAACTTAAATTTAAACGCTATGGGCGGTAACCTGAATGCGAGCGGAAATTTAAGCGATCTAAAGCTTAAGGCGAGCAATCTAAATCTGACCGTGCTTTCGGCTCTGTTTTACGGCAGCGCGATCGGAGAGGGCACGATAAACGGCGATGCGAAGTTGAGCTTAAAAGACAGTATCAACGGCACGGCGCAAATTTCGCTTGCCAACGGCGTAATTTTTAAGAAATTTTTAGACGGCGCGACGGGCAAGAACTTCCCAAGCGATCTGAAAGCGGACGCGCAAGCGCAGACAAATATCAAAAACTCCGTCGCGACCTTTAGCGTAAGCGCAAACTCCGATCTGGCGCAGCTTCAGAGCCTAAACGGCACCTACGAGCTCAAAAATAAAGCGCTTAAAGCAAACTACGCGCTACTGATCCCGAGCCTGCAGCGACTAGAGTTTTTTCTAAATCGCAGACTAAACGGCAAGATTGCCGCTACCGGCGAGCTTTCGCACGACGGCAAGAGCCTGTTTGCGACCGTAAATTCCAAGGTCGCAGGCGGCGAGCTGAACGGACAGATCGCGGGCGATGAAGCGAACTTTAAAATCCAAAATTTCATCGTCAAAGAGCTTACGACGCTTCTAAATATCGATCACGTCTACGACGGCACGGGCAACGCAAATCTTACGTATAACACGAGCTCGCACAGCGGAAAATTTGACTCGATCATCAACAACGGCCGCCTTCCTAGCGGCGGATTGATCGATAAAATCGGTAAAATTTTAGGTCGTGATCTAGGCGGCGAGGTCTATAACGACGCCAAAGTAAACGGCACGATCAAGCAAAATTTGATAAATTTTAACGCCGATATGAGCGCGCAAAAAAGTAAGCTAAACGTAACGGGCGGCACGCTGGATAGCAAAACGGGCGCGATTTCGGTACCGGTTAAGGCAAACATCGAAAAAACCGATCTTGAAATAAACATCACCGGCACGATTAAAGAACCGAAATACAATATCCAATCGGACTATCTAAAGGGCAAGCTAGACAAGCAGATCGGCAAGGGTATCGACAAGCTTTTCGGCGTGAAAAAGGACGATAACAGCAGCAAAAACGACGCAAAAAAGGAAAAATCTGACGCGATTAAGGGGCTGATAAATGGGCTATTTTAGCCCATTTGCTCCCATTTGACACTTAAAATTTATGGATACTGCTAAATAAGCGCGAAATTTAAAATTTTGAAATTTTAAAATTTCACGCAGTTTAAATTTAAAATTTAGGGCTAGCCGGCGCAGCTAGAGCCGCAAAATTTCAAAACTCGGCGCATGCTATTTATTTAAATTTTAAATCTCGTTTCAGTCTGTATTTTAATGACGCTCTGAATTTATCGCCGTAAGCTTATCCTACTCGCCGCCGCTACCCGCAATGAAATGCACGCCGCAAGCCTAGCGCCTTTTAAAATGCTTCGTATCAATACTGCGTGCCGTGTTTTCAGGTTATCCGATGCTAATTAAAATTTCGCGGCGCAATGTTTATTGCAGTTGGCGCCATGCTTGATAAAATTTGCCCGCCATTATCGCAAGAAAAATGAGCGTCAAAGCTCCAAATATCGTAGCTGTGAATTTATCATCCGTCGTAGCGTATTTGTCATGTTCAAATTTCATCAGATACTCGCGCTGCGGCGGATCGGCGCTTGCATTATAATCCAAAAATAAAACTTGATATGCCGTACCGCGACCCCGAAACGGAAACGGACGGCTTTGATACCAAGCTTTAACTCGCTTGCCTTCCAGCCATTCGTATGCGATTAGCGAAATAGAAGGCTTGATATTTACGCCTTGCCACTCGTCCGCTCCTGAGCGCTTAAAATTAGCTTCAACAATTGCCGCATTGAGCAAAATTTTATTTTTATAAAAGTAGGTTAAGTTATCCGTATCGCCATTTAAAAAGACTTTGATAAATTTGCGCTCATCCGTAAAAATCTGCATATATTCGCGCCCATCATCGCTTCTGACATCCATGATTATTCCATTTGCGATTTTCAGATCGTCTAAGCTTTTCGGATTCAAGCTAAAAAGAAATCCGTACCACATCGCCGCTAAATAAAATGCGATCATAAATAGATCGAACTTGCGATCTAAGTTATACCAAATTTCGCCGAGCTTCATCGATCATTACATTGTAAGTTTCGCTGCAAGATACGGAATTTCACGGCTTTTATTATCGAGGGCTATATTCCTGCATCATCACCACGGGCAGAAACAGTACCGTTCCCACGATTATTATCGGCACAGCTACGATGGTGCTTATCGTATACAATAGGGCGTTGCCCTCGCAGCGTTCGGGCTTAACCTCGATGTTTGCCGGAATCGGAGAGCGCAGCCTATCGCTTGGCTTCATTATTTCGCTAAGATTTTTGATCTGCACTACTCGCGCATCAAAGTTAAAAATAACCTCGATCTCGCCTTTTTTCTCATCGATTTCGATGCTATTTGCTAGAGCTTTGATTTTGGCGACATCTGCACCGGCTGCGGAATTTAAAAACGCACTGAAACTGCCGCGCGCCTCGCCGTTTTTCGCATCCGTCACTTCGATCTGCACAAACTCGCGCTTAAGCCCCTTGGCGTATCCGCCGTCGTAAAATTCCGAAATTTTCTTAAGCGACGAGCCATCCGTCAGCACATAGCTGAGTTTCTCGCCTACGATGTATTCCTTGCCGTCGTTTACGAAAAATGCCGTGATCTTTTCGGGCGTTTCGTTCGCTCCGGGCACTACGTTTTGTTTGCACTGGCATCCCACAAGCAGGACGGCTAGTAAAACTGCGATAAATTTTTTCATGATGATCCTTTAAAATTTTAAATTAGCGTATGAATTCCGCAGCCAAAGCTCTATCTCAAAAAATTTCAGCAGCGAAATTTTGCGCCGATACGATTTAGCCGTAGCCGAAATTTAGCCTCAAACGCAGGCTACTTCAGTGCCGCCTTGACCGCCTCGCTTAGGCGCTTGCCGTCCACGCTTGAGCCGAGCGCTTCCTTGGCAGCTTTCATCATGCGCCCCATATCCTTTGCGCCGCTCGCACCGAGCTGCGCGATTAGTGAGCCAACCTCGGCGGTAAGCTCGGCATCGCTTAGCTGCGCGGGCAGATAGGACGCGATAATCTCGATCTCGCCCTGCTCTTTTTGCACCAGATCGTCGCGACCGCCCGCACGGTACTGCTCCACAGAGTCGTTTCGGCGCTTGATCTCGCTTTGAAGTATGCTAAAGACGCGCTCGTCGCTAAGGCTGATGCGCTCGTCCACCTCGACCTGCTTAAGCGCGGCGTTAAGCATCCGCAGGCTGTCTCTGCGGAAATGATCGCCGCTTTTCATTGCCGTTTTAATGTCTTCTAAAATTTGCTCTCGCACACCCATTTTCCACTCCTTGAGATTGAAATTTCGGCGGCAATTGTAGCAAATTTAAAATTTGGCTCGGGTAAATTTAAGAGGATAAAATTTTAAAATTTTAAAGATTGATCTCGATTTGCGGCTAAGCTTAAAGCTCGCGCGGGTATCGTCCGCGGTAAAGACTCGCGCGTAGCTCCCATTTGCAGAAAAAAGCTCGCGCGAAGCGCGCTAAATTTAAAAAGCCTCGCAAGAATATAAAATCCCTGCGAGGCAAAGCAAGCGATAAAAGCTCGCGAAAGCTCTATTTAGAGCGCGAGAATATCATTCGCACGATTTGCAGCAAGAAGCACACGCTTCCTATCAAAAAGATCGTATCGCCGATGATACGCGCCCAGCGGAGCCCGTATAGGCTATCCTTTTGCAAAAATTCCGCGCTTCTTGCATACCACATACCCACGTCGATCGCCGCGAACGCCTGCAAAATTCCGACAGGCAGTAGTGAAATCAGCACCATCAGAAGCAGACCCGCATTAAGTGCCCAAAAGCCGATCTTCATCAGCGTATCATCAAAGTTTTTGTCTTTGTAAATATACAGCGCCACGAGCCACACGAAGCCGAGCGCCAAAAAGCCGTATACGCCAAATAGCGCCGTATGCGCGTGTACCGCGGTGGTGTTTAAGCCCTGGATGTAAAATAGCGCAAGTGGCGGGTTGATCAAAAAGCCGAAAACGCCCGCGCCCAGCATATTCCAAAATGCCACGGCGATAAAGCAGTAAAGCGGCCATTTTAGACGCTTAGCCCAATCCTGCGCGAATTGAAGCTTGTAGTAGTGAAACGCCTCCGAGCCCAAAAGTACCAAAGGTACGACCTCAAGCGCCGAGAAGCTTGCACCCACAGCCATTATCGGCGTAGTGGTGCCCGCAAAATAGAGGTGGTGGAAGGTGCCAGGAATTCCGCCGATTAGGAAAATCGACGCGCTAGCAATCGAGGTGTAGGTGGCAAATTTCTTGCTTACTAAGCCCAAGGATGCGAACACGAACGCCAAAGACGCCGTCGCAAAAACCTCGAAAAATCCCTCGACCCAAAGGTGCACGACCCACCAGCGCCAATACTCCATCACTGGGATCGGCGAGCGCTGTCCGTAGAATAGTCCCGCGCCGTAAAAAAGCCCCACGGCGATGACCGAAGCGGTAAAGATCGCCAATAAATTCTTATCGCCCTCGGCTCTAAAGCCTGCGATAAAGCCGCGCAGCACGAGCACCATCCAGATCACAAGACCCACAAACAGTATCAGCTGCCAAATTCTACCGAGGTCTAAATATTCATATCCTTGATGTCCGATCCAGAAGCTGCTGCTTGGATCCATCTTGCCCGCAATCGCCATGTATTCGCCCGCGAAGCTGCCGACGACCAAGAAAAGAAGCGCGTAGAAAAGCACGTCCACGCCGAGCTTTTGAAATTTCGGATCCTTGCCACCGTTGATTATCGGAGCTAGAAACAATCCCGCCGCCAAAAAGCCGGTAGCGATCCAGAAAATGGATGCCTGCACGTGCCAGGTGCGCGCTAGCGAGTAAGGGATATACTGCGAGATATCAAGCCCGAAAAAGGACTGACCCTCGATCGTATAGTGCGCAACAAAGCCGCCGATGAAGGCCTGAAATGCAAACAACGCAACCGCTACGAAAAGATATTTACCAAGCGCCTTTTGCGACGGCGTAAGCGCTAAAGCGGCGATCGGATCGGCGTTTAGCTTCGCAGGAGCCTCGAAATCCTCGTCCTTTTTGCCGTAGAAATTTCCGAACCAAACCAACAAGCCGATGCCGGTAAGCAAAATAACGAGGCTTGCGATCGTCCAAACGACGTTTTCCGTGGTAGGGACATTGTCTATTAGCGGCTCATGCGGCCAGTTATTGGTATAGGTCGCCTCTCCGCTCGGACGATCCGTAGAAACCGCCCAAGCAGTCCAAAAGATGAAATCCACGAGCTCGGCGCGGTGTTGCTCGTTTGCGAGCGTATTTTCCTTCATCGCGTAATCCTCGCGAAGCTTTTTAAAGCGCGGATCGTTTCCGAAAACACCCATGTACTCGTCTTTTACGACAGCCATAGCCTTTAAGCGATCATCGCTTAGCTTAACGGTGCCGTCTTTTACGGTGTTGGTGCGGTACTCGGCCTTTGTAAGCGCTTTGATCTGCGCCTTTTGCTCGTCATTTAAGGCGTCAAATTTCACGCCGAAACGCTCCTGCGCCTTGATATCCATAAACGCAACCAGCTCCTTATGTAGCCAATCCGCGCTCCAATCGGGCGCCTGATACGCTCCATGACCCCAGATCGAGCCCACCTGCATACCGCCGATGCTCTGCCAGGCCTCCTGCCCGCGGTAAATGCGCTCGGTGCTGATTAGCTCAGCTCCGCTAGCATCGGTAAATTTTACCACCGGCGGAGACTGCCTATACACCTCGCCGCCGTAAAAACCCAAGAAACTAAAGCCCACGATGAGCACCACTACGAGTGCCATCCAGAGCTTCTTAAATTCTGCCATTTTCACTCCTTTAACTGAAATTAGGAGAGAATTTTACCTATTTAAATTTCGATAAGCATTGAGGTCCGTCAATAAAAAGATAAAATTTATCTGCTTAAGCTGGAATTTATTAAAATATACTGAAATAAAGGGTTTTAAAAAATTTTATATAAAATTTATATCTATAAATCTATCCCTTACCTCAATATTATCAAGATTTAGATTTAGTTTGTCTTTTAAATACTTTTTCAAATTTACTCGTTCATACTCACTTAACATAGTTAGCGGAATGGCAAAATAATTACTATGAGTACTATCTAATAAAATTAGAACATTTAAATTTATGCTATCTATTCTTCTTAAAATTTTAAGTACACCGAAGCAAAGAAGATTTATCGGATGCAGAGCGTACGATAAAATTAGCAAAAGAAATTTTTTAAACCTAGTTATATTGGCATTGTATTTGCAAGCGTCTTCAATCACGAGTCCAGAAAATTTATAAATAGCGATTTTATCGAAATTAGAAGTCTTTACACTTTTATGTACCGAATATACATCGTTATAATTTTTGCATAAAGAATTATATTCTATTCTATCGGAATAGAAATTTAAAAATTTATGTTTATTAATAAATAAAATTCCTACCAAAAAAGTAACAGCTCCTAAAAATTGATATACCCAAGCACTTCCTCTGCAGAAAAATAGAAATATCACTAAAAATACAGCTAATATTAAATAGCATTCTGTGCTGATTTTAGTCCAATAATCTTTGATCATAAAAAGAGGTATTTCAGATTTATAACTTTGAAATTCCATACGATAATACTCCAAATTTTTAATTCAATACACCGCTCTTTTCATTGACTTTGCTCTGCATCTTTCACTCCTTTTAAATAGAAATATATTTTGTAAACAAATTCGAATGTAGACATTAATATTACGGAACCCGAAAGAGAAAAACCGGATTGAAAGAAAATGATATATCCAAAAATTGAAAATCTACTTTGAAATTCCGGCATAAAATGGCTTGTTCTTATGCTTATACCGCTACTTGCAAAATATCCGGTATAATAAACCTCAAACATAAAAATACCAAGACCAAACATAAACGGAAGCAACAAAAACGGGCAATCGTTTTCACACTTCTTTTTTGAAAGCAATATAAAATCATCATCATATCTGCAAAAGTAAATATAATAAACCAATGAATATAAGCTAGAAACCGCAAAAATAATAATCCCGTATATCCACATAATACTAACGTAAAATTCAGAAAGTTGGGTGTATGGGCTAATACTACCGATAATTTCGATATTTGGAAAATAGCTTTTCATAAAATTTACGAAATTCAAGCACGCAGGAGAAATATCTAAAATATTTTTAGGAATTATAAAGGCGCTAAGAGAATATAAAAAATATATAAAACATAATTTCGTAAAAAATTTGCCGAATTTTACACGAGTATTTTCTATTCTTATCTTTTTACTTTCGAATTCTAAATCCTGCAATCTTAACCCCTAAATAAAATGATTACGCATTTTAGCGCCTACAACCTTAAACGCACTATAAGCTCGCATATTTATATTGTGCTTAATAAACGCAATCTATGCAAGGGCTTCCGAAAGTGGATCAAATTTAGATTTCCATCCAAATTTAAAATGATCCGTCACTGCTACTTTCGCGGGGTTTAGGAAGCGGCGAAATTTTAGTGTAATACTCCTCTTTGCCGTTGTATGAGCTGCTAAAGACGCCGTCTGGAACCGTGAAATTTCGTTTAGTTTGCGGATACTCTTTGAGGTAGTTTGCTAAAAAGCGCGCAAAGACAGGCGCTGCAGTACGCCCACCGCCCTCGACCTTTCGCATAGGTTTATAATCGTCGTTGCCATACCAGATTATGATCTGTAAATCCGGCGTAAAGCCGCAAAACCATGCATCTATGCTATCGTTTGAGGTGCCTGTTTTGCCCGCTATGTCGATGCCTTGCACGCGTGCGCGAGTACCGGTGCCGCGCTGCACGATATTTTTTAGTAGTGTAGTCATCAGATATGCCTGCTCCGGGCGCAGCACGCGGCGGCGCTCAGGCTCGATAAAGCGAGTTTTGCCGTCCTTATCGGTAATCGAAACGATAAATTTTGATTTTGCTGTAATCCCAAGCCCCGGAAACATCGAATACATCGTGGAGTATTCAAGCGGCGAAATTCCGTAGCTGCCAATAGCTACCGACAGGGCGGGCGGGACGTTTTTAAAGCCGAACTCGCCCAGCTTTTTTACCGCGCGATCAACGCCGATAGATTGCATCAGATTGATCGAGGCAAGGTTGCGCGAGCGAGTTAAGGCTTCTTTGATCGTGATATAGCCGCTGTAAGTCTTGTCGTAATTTTTCGGCTTCCACGTTTTATCGCTGCCGTCGTCGAATTCTCTAGCTATATCGGGCACCTCAGTCATCGTCGAGTAGCCCATATCAAGGGCAATTTGATAGACGAAAGGCTTAAAACTAGAGCCGGTTTGGCGCTGGGATTGGCTGGCACGATTGAAATTTGATTTCGCGTAATCCACGCCGCCTACTAAGGCTAAAATTTCGCCATTTTGCGGATGCGTGACGACCATAGCGCCGTTTACGTTGCTTGCATTGGCGTCTTTGTTGCGCTTTAAAATTTCATTGTAGCCGAAAACTAATGCCTCTTGCGCCATCGCTTGCGCCTTTAGATCAAGACTCGTATCTATACGGTATCCGCCCGTGCGGACATCCGGTAGAATTTTTTCCGCTTCTTTTATGATCTCATCTACGGCATACGGCGCTGCGTTTTGCGTGAGCGTTTCGTTGTAGATCGTAGGCTGCTCGTTCATCGCAAGCTCATATTCGGTCTTATTTATCCAGCCGAGCTCATGCATCCTATAAATCACGTTATTGGCGCGCGAAAGCGACAAATCCAGGTGCTTAGTAGGATCAAAGCTGCTAGGAGCTTTCGGCAAGCCCACTAAAATCGCGATCTCTTTAAGGCTTAAATCTTGCAAATCTTTTTTGAAATATCCCAAGGCCGCCGTGCGGATGCCGTAATATCCGTGCCCGAAATACACTTCGTTGAAGTAACGCTCTAAAATTTGTTCCTTGCTTAGGGCATTTTCGATCTTAAGCGATAGGATCGCTTCTTTGATCTTGCGATCAAGCTTCTTTTCGCTAGAAAGAACTAAATTTCGCGTGATCTGCTGCGTAATCGTGGAAGCTCCTTCGACAAATTTCATCGCTTTGACATCTTTAATAATCGCCCTAAAAATCGCCTCGACATTCACGCCGCCATGTTCGAAAAACGCCGTATCCTCGATAGCTACGAGCGCCTCGATCACGCGGCCTGGAATCTCGTCAAATTTTACGTAAATTCTATTTTGTTCATTGAAAACGTTGGCTATCAAATTGCCGTTGCGGTCATAAATTTTAGTCGTAAGCTCGGGATGATAATCTATGATCGAGTCCGATTCCAAGCGGATTTGCGAATAAAAATACAAAAAAATCCCGCCTGCAGCAAACGCGCAAACCGTAATAAAACTAAATAAAACTCTTACCATATAAACCTCTTTAAAATTTCCAGATCAAGCCCCATCGCCGTGAATTTTGACCCACGCGAGCTTTTGATATATTTTTCGTTAAAGCCTTCGATACTCATCGCACCCGCCTTGCCGCGCCAATCACCGCTAGCGATATAACCTTTTAAATCCGCTTCAGTAAATTCCGCAAATTCAAAGCTTGCGACGCTAAGTGCCGAAAGCTCTAGCGCCTTACTGCAAAAAATCATCGCAGTATAAACGGCGCAGCTAGCACCGCTTTGAGCTCGCAGCATCCTTAACGCGTCCGCTTCATCACGCGCCTTGCCTAAAATTTCGCCGCCAGCAAGCACGGAACTATCGGCAAACAGCACTCTATCATAATTTTTATAAATTTTAAAAAACTGCGTTTTCTTGGCCAAGACAACGCGGTAAGCATAGGTGCGTGCATCGTCCTTACTAATGCCGCTTTCGTCGAAATTAAAAGGAATTTGCGTAAATTCTACGCCGTTATCCTTTAGAATTTGCGCTCTAGTAGGCGAGCTGGAAGCTAAATAAATCATCAAAACTCGCCCACCGTCACGCCTAGATAAACGCAAATCAGCGTAACTACGATATTTAGCGGGATGAAATATTTAACGACGATGATTAAATGCTCATTCGCCTCAAGCTCATCTCCCGCATCCAAAGCTCGCTTCAAAGATGAAATTTTATAATGCATGTAGATAAAATTTAGTAGTATAAAGCCGGCGCCAGCCCACAGCGTGGCAATCGCGCCTTTTACCATAGGATCTGAAAATTTAAAACCTCCGCCGTCCGCAAGAAAAAATCCGCTTATGCAAACGATCACCAAAAATAGCGCAAAAAACTGCTCGTAGCGTTTCATATATCGCAAAATTTCTGCAAATTTTACATCCTTCGCATCTGCTTGGCTTTTACTGCTTAAATTCATAAAAATTCGCGCGATCAAAAATACGCAGATCTGCGCACAGACCAAAAAAATCACGCTTAAAATGTGAATCAGCGGCAAAATTTGCGAGGCTTTGATGAAGCCGGTATCGATTTCGTTCAAATTTTACCTTTTGCGTAAGAGATCGCCTCTTTGATCGCTTCTTCTATTTTTAGCACGTCCCTGCCGCCTGCGGTCGCAAAATCATCGCGTCCGCCGCCGCCGCCGCCTAAAATTTGCGCCGCGAGCTTAACCCACTCGCCAGCTTTGATCGGCGCGTTTTTAACACCTGCTGCGATTGAAATTTTGCCGTCGGTGCCTACTTGCATCAGCATTATCGCTGCCTTTTCGTGGCTATTTTTAAACTCATCTATCATAGTTTTTATATCACCGCTTTCGACTGAGGCTACGCAAAGTTTAGTATCACCGACATTTAGAAAAGCCAGTGCATGAGAACTGCTTGCATACTTGATCTGATCTTTTAGCGATCTGATCTCATCTTTTAATTTCTCAATAGCGCGGAGAGGCTCAATCCCTTTTAGCTCCGCAGAAATTTCAGCAAGCTTAGCGCGATTTTGAAGCGCTAAATTTAAAGCGGCGCGCGAACAAACCGCCTCGATACGCCTAACACCCGCACTTACGCCGCTTTCTTTAACTATAAAAAACGGTCCTATCTCGCTTAAATTACGCACGTGAATTCCGCCGCAAAGCTCCTTACTAATCTCTCCGAAGCTCACAACGCGCACTTTTGAGCCATATTTTTCGCCAAAAAGCGCGATTGCACCGCTGTTTTTAGCGTCATCTATATCCATAATCTCAGTTTTTGCCGCACAGCCCTTGCAAACGGCGTTATTTACAAATTCCTCGATTTTAGCTAGCTCCTCGTCGCTAAGTGCCTTAGGATGCGAGAAGTCAAATCTTAAGCGGTCCGCTTCAACCAAGCTTCCTGCTTGAGCGATATGAGCCCCTAGCACCGCACGAAGCGCCGCGTGCAAAAGGTGCGTCGCGCTGTGATGACGTGCAATCTGTTCACGCTCCTCAGAAACCTTAAGCCCGACTATATCGCCGATTTTTAGGTTACGATTAAGGCGCAAGTGAGATAAATTTAGCCCATAAAATTTCTGCGTATCAAACACATCGGCTATGGACTCCACTTCGCCGCTATCTCCTGTCTGACCGCCGCTTTGTGCATAAAACGGAGTGACATCAAACATCGCCCAGCCGATATCACCGGCTTTGAGCTCATCCACTTCCGCAAAATCCTCGTTAAGCAGTGCTAAAACCTTGCTCGTGCGACTAAGCTCTTCGTAACCGCTAAATTTATTCTCACCAAATTTCTCTAGCAGCGCCTTAAAATCGCCACGGACGTTTTTATCGCCACTGCCCTTCCATGCGGCTTTAGCTATCTGCCTTTGCTCGCTCATAAGCGCGTCAAATTTAGCCTCATCCACGCGCAAATTTTTCTCGCGCAGCATATCGGCGGTCAGATCGAGCGGAAAGCCGTAGGTATCGTATAGTTTAAACGCGACCTCGCCGCTAAAAATTTCTTTAGTGCGCGCAAGCTCCTCGTTAAAAAGCTCGATGCCGTTTGCCAAAGTGGCGAAAAACCGCTCCTCTTCGAGTTTAATCTGCTCCTTTACGGCTTGCTTTTTCTCATTCAGAT